>NZ_QGQU01000003.1:300000-494109 GCF_003173795.1 Pseudoalteromonas sp. meg-B1
AAATTTAGCTGCCATTAGGCCATCAATAGCGTCATCAATATCGGCATTATCAAAAATAATGAACGGCGCATTGCCACCTAATTCCATTGATGTTTTTTTAATTGTCTGTGCACACTGTGATAGTAACTGCTTACCTACACCTGTAGAGCCAGTAAAGGTAAACTTACGTACCACCTCTGAGTCAGTCAACATTTTACCAACGTCTTTAGCGTTTTGTGATACCAACACATTAAATGCGCCTTTCACAAAGCCAGCCTGATCAGCTAAATACGCTAAAGCAATAGCACATAGTGGTGTATGTTCAGAAGGTTTTAAAATGAAACTACAGCCAGCAGCATAAGCAGGGGCTACTTTTCGCGTTACCATAGCCACAGGAAAGTTCCATGGTGTTATACCGGCAACCACGCCAATAGGCTGTTTATAACTGGTTAGGCGATGCTGATTGTCGGTTGCAGGGATCACATCCCCATAGCTTCGCTTAGCTTGCTCAGCAAACCACTTAATAAAGCCGGCGCCATAATCTATTTCGCCGAGAGATTCTTTAAGCGGTTTCCCCTGCTCTTTGGTCATAAGTGTAGCTAGCGTTTGTTTATGTTTAATCACCAACTCATACCAGCGCATCAGAGTTTCACTTCGCTCGGTTGCATTAGTGGCCTTTAATTTTACAAACGCGCCTTTTGCCGCATTAATAGCTGTTTTTACACCTTGCTCGTCAATGTCACTTACATCAACAATACTTTGTTCGGTGGCGGGATCATCAACGCTAAAGCGTGTGCTGGTTTTATAAAATTCACCGTTTATAAACGAGTCTGAAAAAATAAGATCACTCAAAATACACCTCCGAAATGGGTTTTGGGCCTCGAGCCTCGAGCCTTGAGCTTCGGGCTTCGGGCTTCGATATATTAAAAAGCCTTGTGCTTAACGCTACCAGGTTTTTAATTTACCCGCACCTCGCAGCCCGTCGCTCGTAACCTTTAAAAAAACGCGGGTAAACCCGCTGCTACTTAATACAAACAAAAAAGCCGCTGTATTAAACAGCGGCTTTTAATATAATAGTCGTTAATTAAAAACTAGTGTTCTTCATTAACGATATTGAGATTGTACTTAGGTATTTCAACCACTAAGTCTTCATCTCTAATAATTGCTTGGCAACCTAAACGTGACTCAGGCTCTAAACCCCAGGCTTTATCTAGCATGTCGTCTTCTAGGTCGTCACTTTCATCTAATGAGTCAAAACCTTCACGGATCACTAAGTGACAAGTTGTACATGCACATGACTTTTCACAGGCATGAGGAATGCTAATGCCATTTTTAAGCGCGATATCAAGTACCGTTTCGCCAGCGGGCGCTTCTATTGCAGCACCGTCAGGACACAACTCCGGATGGGGAAGAAAAACAATTTGTGGCATTCTAATCTCTCTTATATATTGTCTACTGACTGGCCTGTTAAGGCTTTTTTAATTGATGCATCCATTCTACGCGCGGCAAAATCACTACTCGCATTGTCCATTTTTTCAATGGCTGCTTTAATTTCGCTTGGCTCTTGTGCACTCTCGCGTACTTTTGCAAGTTCGTTTATTTCCACTTTTAGCGCCGCTAGTTGCTCAGACTCAAGTAAATCGCCATCAGCTGCTAAAGAGGCTTCCATTGCTTCTATTACACGAAGCGCTTCAACTTGTTGCTCTTTAAGCATACGCGCTTGCATGTCGCCTTTAGCGTTACTCATCGACTCTTTAAGCATATTAGCAACTTGGTCGTCAGACAAACCAAACGACGGTTTTACTTGTATTTCTGCTTGAACGCCAGTTGATTTTTCCATGGCTGATACGCTTAGTAAACCATCAGCGTCTACTTTAAAGGTAACGCGAATATGCGCCGCTCCCGCCGCCATAGGTGGAATGCCTTTTAAGCTGAACTTTGCCAGCGATCGACAATCGTCAACCAGTTCACGCTCACCTTGTAATACATGCAACGACATAGCCGTTTGACCATCTTTAAACGTAGTAAATTCTTGCGCACGTGCAACTGGGATAGTGGTATTGCGTGGAATGATTTTTTCAACCAAGCCACCCATGGTCTCAAGTCCTAGCGACAACGGTAACACATCCAGCAATAACATGTCTGAATCTGGCTTGTTACCAATTAATACGTCTGCTTGTAATGCGGCACCCAGAGCAACAACACGATCAGGGTCAATTGAAGTTAGTGGTTGTTTATCAAAAAACTCGCCAACTTGAGTACGTACCAACGGCATGCGGGTTGAACCGCCAACCATTACCACTTGTAGTACTTCTTGGTTTTCAATACCGGCATCTTTTACTGCACGACGACATGAACGAAGCGTTTTTTTAACCAGTGGCATAGCCAGCTCGTTAAACTTCTCTCGCGTTACTTCAACCATGTATTTTTCATCATCAAACTCAAGGCCAACATTTACTTTTTCGTATTGGCTGAGTGCTTCTTTACAGGCTTTGGCTTTATTTATAAATAAACGTAATACCGAAGGAGATAAGCCCGTCACGCCAGTTTCTTGTTTGAGGTAGTCAACTAATAATGAGTCAAAGTCATCGCCGCCTAAGCTTGAATCGCCACCGGTAGCCAATACTTCAAACACGCCTTTATTTAAGCGCAGTATAGAAATATCAAATGTTCCGCCGCCTAAGTCATAAACGGCAATTATGCCTTCTTGCCCTGAGTCTAATCCGTAGGCAACAGCAGCTGCAGTTGGCTCGTTTAATAAACGCAGTACATTAATGCCGGCAAGTTCAGCCGCGTCTTTGGTGCTTTGGCGCTGTGCATCATCGAAATAGGCTGGTACGGTGATAACCGCGCCTAAAATATCTTGATTACCAAAGCTTTGTTCTGCACGTGCTTTTAAGGCACCTAAAATATGACTTGATGCTTTTACTGGGCTGATTTTTCCGGCTTCAGTTGTTATAGCAAGTGCACCGTTATCATCGCAAAATTGATAAGGCAGTTGGCCATAGCTTTGTTCTATTTCGGCTTGGGTTTTACCTAAAAAGCGCTTAACTGAAATGAGTGTATTAACCGGATCGAGTGTAGCTGCTTGCATTGCGTCTGCACCCACGGTTATGCCACCAGCTTGGTAACGCACTACAGACGGCAACATTGCTTCGCCTGACTCATCAGTAATAGTACGAGCTTCGCCGCTTTGTACGGTTGCCACTAATGAATTCGTGGTACCTAAGTCAATTCCAATTGCTAATTTATGTTCATGTGGTGCCGCGCTCTGCCCCGGCTCAGCAATTTGCAATAATGCCATAATGCTCTTTAA
Source organism: Pseudoalteromonas sp. meg-B1 (assembly GCF_003173795.1). GTDB lineage: Bacteria > Pseudomonadota > Gammaproteobacteria > Enterobacterales > Alteromonadaceae > Pseudoalteromonas > Pseudoalteromonas undina. The sequence goes on from NZ_QGQU01000003.1 coordinate 303,296, forward strand.
ACTCGTGTTGCTCGCTTTGCAGCAAGTGAATTAATCGTCAAATAAACTATCTTCAATGCGTTCAAGCTCGTCGCGTAACTTATAGACAAACTTTAGCTTACGGATACTGTCTGCTGCTTGTTGATATTGCTGCGCATCGTTACTTGCTAACTGCTCTGCCAATTGCGCACTGTATTGCTGATCAAGCTGCTTTATTTGTTTTTCAAAATGATCAATAGCAGAATCAGGATCGCTTGCGCTCGCTAACTCTTCAAGTTCTTCGCGAAGCTCCATTTGCTGCATTAAAAACATGGGATCTTGCAATGTTTGCTGCTCAGCACGAATATCTACGCCTAGCTCGCTCAGCATATATTCTGCACGTTTAACGGGATGCTTAAGTGTTTGCAGTGCATCATTAATTTCGGCAGTACTTTGTACGGCCATTAATTTATCACGACTGCTAGCATTAGCATGGCGATCAGGGTGAACAGCACGTTGAAGTTCTAAGTAGTGCTTGTTGATCGTTGCTAAATCAATATTGTAGTCAACGGGAATTGCAAATAACTCAAAATAACGCATAACTTCTCACAAATGACAAAGCCCTACATTAATTGGCAGGGCTTAGTTATACCCAAGTAGCTTAGGTATTCAAAACAAGTTTGAGCTTAAACGGTAAAGCTTTCGCCACAACCACACTCATCAGCTTGATTAGGGTTGTTAAATTTAAACCCTTCATTTAAGCCTTCTTTAGTGTAGTCGAGCTCAGTGCCGTCGATATAAACTAAGCTTTTAGCGTCAACAATTAAGGTAACGCCTTTGGCCGCAAATGTTTCATCATCATCGTTTAGCTCATCAACAAACTCTAATACATAAGCAAGACCTGAACAGCCCGTCGTTTTAATGCCAACTCGCAGGCCTATGCCTTTACCACGGTTTGCTAAAAATGATTGTACGCGGTTTGCTGCCGCATCTGTCAATGTCACTGCCATGAATATCTCTTAGTTTGTATGTTTGCTTTTGTAATCTGCAATTGCTGCTTGAATTGCATCTTCTGCTAAAATTGAACAGTGAATTTTCACTGGTGGTAATTCTAGCTCTGCGCTGATATCGGTATTTTTGATAGTAGACGCTTCGTCTAGTGTTTTGCCTTTAACCCACTCTGTTACCAGTGAAGATGAAGCAATTGCACTACCACAGCCGTACGTTTTGAATTTTGCATCTTCAATCACGCCTTCTGCAGACACTTTAATTTGCAGTTTCATTACGTCACCACATGCTGGTGCGCCTACCATACCCGTTGCCACTGACGGATCGTTTTTATCTAGAGCACCTACGTTACGTGGGTTTTCTACGTGGTCGATTACTTTATCACTGTAAGCCATAATTCTATCCTCACTACCTGCTAGGTATGGGCTCCACTAATTAGTGGTGTGCCCATTCAACTGAATCTAAATCAACACCTTCTTGGTGCATTTCCCAAAGAGGAGACATTTCACGTAAACGGCCAATCGAGTTTTTCATTAGCTCAACGGTGTAATCAATCTCTTCTTCTGTGGTAAAACGGCCAATACTAAAACGAATTGAACTATGTGCTAATTCGTCGTTGCGGCCTAATGCACGTAATACGTAAGAAGGTTCTAAACTTGCAGATGTACAGGCTGAACCTGACGATACCGCAATATCTTTAACGGCCATTAGTAACGACTCACCTTCAACAAAGTTAAAGCTGATATTAACAATACCAGGTACTGATTGGTCTTGTGTGCCGTTAAAGTACACTTCGTCCATATCTGTTAAAATGCCGTCGATTAGGCGTTTACGTAACGCACTGATGTGTGCGTGATCTTTTTCAAAATCTTGTTTTGCAATTCTAAATGCTGCGCCCATACCTACTAACTGATGGGTCGCTAATGTACCAGAACGCATACCACGTTCATGGCCGCCACCGTGCATTTGTGCTTCTAAACGTGCACGTGGTTTACGACGAACATACAAAGCACCTACGCCTTTAGGGCCGTATACTTTGTGCGCCGAGAATGACATGAAATCTACTTTGGTTTGTTGCACATCGATTAAAACTTTACCTGCGCTTTGTGCTGCATCTACGTGGAACATAATTTTACGTTCGCGACACATTTCACCAATAGTGTTGATGTCTTGGATTACACCTAGCTCGTTATTTACATGCATAATGCTTACAAGCACAGTGTCGTCACGCATCGTATCTGCTAATTTTTGCAGATCAAGTAGGCCGTTTTCTTCAACGTCCATATAAGTTACTTCAAACCCTTGACGCTCAAGCTCACGACATGTGTCGATAACTGCTTTGTGTTCAGTTTTAGCGGTAATAACATGCTTACCTTTTTTCTTGTAAAACTGAGCTGCACCTTTAATAGCAAGGTTATTTGATTCTGTTGCACCCGATGTGAATACAATTTCACGTGGGTCTGCATTAATTAAATCGGCAATATCAGTACGTGCTTGGTCAACGACTTCTTCAGCTTGCCAACCAAAACGGTGTGAACGCGATGCTGGATTACCAAAATTACCGTCCATAGTCAGGCACTGCATCATTTCTTTGGCAACTCGTTCGTCAACGGGCGTAGTTGCTGCGTAATCTAAATAAATCGGTAACTTCATTTCTCTCTCCGCTGCAGGTCAACCTTAAAGTTGACAGCTTACTTGAATATTTTCCAACTGCTTAATTGCATCATTAACGCTGTTTTCTTGGCGAAGAGCGACCGCTTTAACGTCCGACTTTTCAACCAGTTCAGCTAAGGTAATATTATTTAAAAATTCTTCAATTCGTGCGCTTAAGTCTGACCACAATGTATGGGTTAAACAACGCATGCCACTTTGACAACCAGTATTGCTTCGCTGACACCGTGTAGCGTCAACAGATTCATCTACCGCATTGATAACATCGCCAACTGAAATTACATCGGCCTCACGTCCTAGTAAATAGCCCCCACCAGGACCTCGAACAGAACTCACTAGCCCATTCTTACGTAAACGGGCGAATAACTGCTCAAGATAAGACAAAGAAATTTCTTGGCGCTGCGAAATATCTGCAAGCGCTACAGGGCCTATATTTGCATGTAGTGCAACATCCAGCATGGCTGTAACGGCATATCTGCCTTTTGATGTTAACTTCATAACGCCCCCCGCACAAAAGAGTGCAAATTTTAATTACCAGAGTAGATTAGTCAAGTATTATCCTGATTGGCTAGCCTCAAACGGCCACCGATAAACTTGTAATACCCGACTTTTTTGGTCAAGTATTGGGTCTATTGTAATTACCTGAGTAATTTAGTCAAGTATTAGTGGAGTAATAAAGGACGCTATTTATAACTAATTGCTATTTTATAGACTTATTAATTGAGGTAAGAATACCTCGTAATATGTTCATTTCAGCATCTTCAGGGCGAGCACGATTAAACAAGCGACGTAGCTTAGTCATTACCATGCCTGGGTGCTGCTTAATGATGAAGCCTGTTTTAAACAAGGTCTCTTCAAGGTGTTCGTAAAACAGCTCTGTTTGTTTAGACGATGGATATAGGGTTTCGTCTTCTTGTTGTTCCGCTTTAGGCTGTTGATTTAAAAATGCCATACGCGTTTCATAACATAAGGTTTGTACTGCCATCGCTAAATTTAGCGAGCTGTATTCTGGGTTAGCAGGAATACACACATGGTAATTACACAGTTGTAATTCTTCGTTTGTTAAGCCACTGTTTTCACGACCAAATACAAGTGCAACAGGGCCATTTACAGCTTCGCCAACAAGCTTTTCACCACATTCACGCGGCTCAACCATAGGCCACGACAATGTACGCGAACGGGCGCTAGTACCAATAGTTAATGCACAATCAGCAATGGCATCGGCAACCGTATCAACAACAACAGCATTACCAAGTACATCTGTAGCACCTGCAGCCAGTGCGCTGGCATGGCTATCTATTTCACAGGCAGGATCTACAAGGTATAACTTTGATAATCCCATGGTTTTCATGGCACGTGCCGCAGAACCAATATTGCCAGAATGTGATGTGTTTACTAAAACGATGCGGATATCATCTAAGATCATTACAGTGCTACTTATCGAGTACAAAAAAATTGCGCAAATTCTAGCATGAAAACGCGCTGAGATCCTATATTCAATAGTCGAGATCTAAAAGATCAGTTCGGGGTTCGGGGTTCGGCAGGATTGTGTTTGGTATTAATTAAAACGCAATTCGTCATTTATTTATTCATCACCTAAAACTTCAACTCTTGATAGAGCAAATTATAATTGGCAGTTACACAACATTAATTATACCCTCGGAGCCTTTACCCTATGCGCGGCATAAAGCCCCGCCTACAAAATAGTGTGCGCCACCCCATCAGCCTTAGTTTACCTCGCTCACGTTTTAGGCTCGAAGCCCGTCACTCGTAGCCCGTTAACTTAAACCATCGCGGCTTTTACATACACATCAAAGCGGTTTTTCTTGGTTTTGATTTGCATACTCGGGGTTTTATCATTTAAAAATGGCGCGTAATCGGGACGTTTAACCACTACACGCTTACTGGCAAGTGGGTAAGCAAACTCGAGTAAATCATCGGCGTCGGTATCGCCACCCACTAAGTCTTGGAATACCCGCATTTCTTTTTTAACCAGCGCTGATTTTTCACGGTGCGGGAACATTGGATCAAGGTAAACCACATCGGGCATGCTGTCACATTGAGCAAGTAAAGTATGGCTTGAGCCAAAGATAAGGCTCATATTTTGCTGCATCCATGGGCCAATTTCACTATCGTTATAAGCACGTTGTAAGCCATCATATAACAGTGCAGCAACCACGGGATGGCGCTCATGTAAAATTACTTTACAGCCTAATGAGGCTAACACAAAACCATCACGCCCAAGGCCTGCTGTGGCATCGAGTACCACTGGCGTTGCGCCCTTGTTAAGACCAACTGCTTTGGCAATTGATTGCCCTTTACCACCACCAAATTTACGCCTATGTGCAACGGCACCAGTTACAAAGTCTACGTTAATAGCACCTAATTTTGGCTCGTCAGTTTTATACAGGCTTAGTCCTTTATCATCGTAATGCAAGCTAAAACCACTGCTTTGCTCTGCCCATTGAGCAAGCCCAAAGCGTGCTTCTAACTCATTTAAATAAGGTCGACACTCTTTAAACGCACACTGTATAACCACTTCACACTCCGATGATAAATTTCACCGTTATTATACCCAAACAAAGCCAATATACGATCTCTAGTTTAAAACAACTCAATATCGTTATTTTCACTCTCAGGTTCTGGCTGCGTTTGTTGTTTACTTAGTTGTGTTTGAGTAATTAAGTCATCACGCTGTTGAGTGGTTGTTTTTAGCTGGTGCTTAATAAAGGCTAAATCATTAGTGGTTGCAACCAGCTGCTGTGATGTATGACTAAGCTGAGTTATTTGCTCATTAAATTGCGAAGTTGATATCTCGTTGTGTGTTTGCATTAGCGATTGGAGTTGCTCAAGCTGCTCTGTAAGCAGGCTAATTGCACTCGTTTGCATGGCGTTTTGATTTTTAAGCTGGGCAACAATATCTTTAAAAGCAAGGGTTAGCTCATTGTCGCGCATTAGTCGATATTGGTGCTGCTGTATAGTAACTACTTTTTCGTTAGTTACTTCTAAAATATGCGGAAATAAATCTTTATAGCGGCCATAAAGTGATGGCGTATCTACAGGCATATTTTTAATTAATAGTGAAATATTAGGGTAATTAATAATAGTACTATGACCAATATCAACAAAGCGTTCTGCATTTTTATGCTGTATGAGTAGCTCTTGCTCTAATGGGCATACACCTGTTTCTTGGCTATAAAACATTCCCTGGTTATTCTGCCAAAAAACAACCACGACATTGAGGTGTAATGGAGTAAAAAAACCTAAAAAGTATTCACTTAATAATTCTAAATTATCGGCATGATAGCTTTGACAAACAAAACGCATAATGCGCCCCATGTCACCGGTCTCAATCATCGCCATTTCAGCTGTTTTATTGGCCTTTGCTATATCATACTGCAGTGTTGCACACTGCTTGCGATACTGGTAAAGAATTTTAATGCGTGCCATCAACTCCTGTGCGTTAAAAGGCTTCAAAATGTAGTCAGCCCCGCCAACACTAAACCCTTTAATACGTTCAGCTTGCCCCACTTTGGATGATAAAAACATTACCGGAATATCTGTTGTGGCTTTATTTTGTTTAATAGTTTGGCAAACCTCATAACCAGACATGCCCGGCATTTCAACATCAAGCAAAATAATATCGGGGTTATATTTAATCGCTTGTCTTATGCCATCTTCACCATTTTTGGCGTGGATCACTTTGCAAAACCCAGCTAAAGATTCTTCAATAATATGGTGCATTAATTTATCGTCATCAATTGCCAGTATTAACTTTGCCATGCGTTAGTCCCTTTTAGTACTTTGTTCAAAGCATAGTACGCCATGTTAAAACTACTAAAATTTATTCAAAATATTCTTTAACAGCACTGTGTTTTAGGCAATAAAAAAGCGCCTCTGGGGCGCTTTTGTAATTATATTTTAATCCGCAAAAATCAACAGACCCTAAGCGGCGATGCCGCTGTGGCGCAGAAGTGCATCTACACTTGGCTCACGACCGCGGAAGTTTTTAAACAGTGCCATTGGCTCTTCGCTGCCGCCTTTTTCAAGAATATGCTGCATAAACGCTTGGCCAGTTTGTGGATTAAAAATCCCCTCTTCTTCAAATTTAGAGTAGGCATCAGCCGAAAGTACTTCAGCCCATTTATACGAGTAATAGCCTGCACTGTAACCGCCCGCAAAAATATGACTAAAGCCATGCTGAAAACGGTTAAACGCTGGCGGCTTAATGACTGAGGTACGACTGCGTACATCATCAAGTACAGCTTGAATGTTACATGGTTTGTCTGCCACGTAGTCATGGTGAATTTTAAAATCGAATAACGAGAACTCAAGTTGCCTTAGCATTTGCATACCTGAGTTGTAATTTTTAGCGGCCAATAGTTTATCTAGTAGCTCTTTTGGTAATGGCTCACCGGTTTCGAAGTGGCCTGAAATAAAGCTTAGGGCTTCTTCTTCGTAACACCAGTTTTCTAAAAACTGACTTGGCAATTCAACGGCATCCCATGCTACACCATTAATACCAGCAACAGGCGCTGCATCTACTTGAGTTAACATGTGGTGAATGCCGTGACCAAACTCATGGAACAGTGTGGTTACTTCATTATGGGTAAACAAAGCAGGCTTATCGCCAATCGCTTTATTAAAGTTACATACTAAGTAAGCAACTGGTGTTTGAAGTTCACCATTAGCACGCACTTTACGACCCATACAGTCATCCATCCACGCACCACCACGCTTGTGGTCACGGGCGTATAAATCTAAGTAGAAACGACCACGTAAAGTATTGTTGCTATCGTAAATTTCAAAAAAGCGCACATCTTTATGATAAGTATCGATGTCTTTTTGTTCTTTAACTGTAATACCAAATAAGCGGTTAACGGTTTCGAACAAACCACTAAGCACTTTATCGGCAGGGAAGTATGGGCGTAATACTTCATCTGAAATCGCGTATTTTTCTTGCTTTAGCTTTTCGCTGTAATAACCAAAGTCCCATGCCTGTAGTTCACTAATACCGTGCTGTTGCTCTGCATATTGTTGCAACTCTTTAAGCTCTTGCTCTGCTTGTGGCTTAGATTTAGCGGCTAAATCTTCTAAAAATGAAAATACCTGTGCAGGTGATTCTGCCATTTTTGTAGCTAACGATTTTTCGGCGTAATTATTAAAGCCTAGTAATTGTGCTAACTCATGACGCAGTGCCAGTTCTTCACTCATAATCGCTGAGTTATCGAACTCACCCGCATTTGGCCCTTGATCGGATGCACGAGTAGAAAACGCGGTGTATGTTTCTTTGCGAAGTTCACGGTCGTCTGCGTAAGTCATTATAGGTAAGTAAGAAGGGAAATCGAGAGTGAATACCCAGCCTTCTAAGTCTTTACTTTTTGCTGTATCGGCCGCTAATGCCAGTGCTGACTCTGGTAAACCCGCTAGTTGGCTTTCATCGGTAATATGCTTATGCCATGCAAGCGTGGCATCCATCACATTATTACCAAATTTTGAAGCAAGCTCTGATAAACGCGCACTAATTTCACCGTAGCGTTTTTGCTGCTCAGGATTTAGTGCAATGCCTGAAAGCTTAAAGTCACGCAATGCGTTGGTAACGGTTTTTTGCTGAGCGGTAGTGAGTGTTTTGAATTCATCGCTATTATAAAGCGCGCTGTAAGCCTCATATAAGCCTTGATGTTGGCCAACAAAAGTAGAATATTCAGAAATAAGCGGTAAACACTGCTCATAAGCTTCGCGAAGTTCATCGTTGTTCATCACCGAGTTTAAATGTGATACCGGTGAAAATAATCGCGATAGTTTATCGTCAGCTTCTTCAAGGGGTAATACTAAATCATTCCAGGTGTATGATTGCTTTGCTAATACATCATCAATTGCACTGCGACAGTGCTCAATACCTTTTTTTAGTGCCGGGACAACATGCTCTGGCTTTATTTTTGAAAAAGGCGGTAAACCTTCAAGCCCGATTAGGGGATTTGTTTGTGCATTGCTCATAGTCATTCTCAGTTTGTGCAAATATAAAAATGAAGTTGGGGCAAAATACGTAAATACAAGGGGAAGTGTTCAGCTCTTAGCTTAATATACGCTCTACTGCTGATACCTTGATCTTAACTAGCTTGGTTTTCGTTTGATGGTAGAGATTTTAGCAGCCCCGAACAAGTGACTTGTTCATCGCATATGATATTATCGGTAAAACATTGTTAAACACATTTAGAGGATTAAACATGGCTCAGCATTTTGATTACATTGCAATTGGTGGCGGTAGTGGTGGTATTGCATCAGCTAACCGTGCAGCAATGCGTGGCGCAAAAGTAGCATTAATTGAAGCTAAACACATGGGTGGCACCTGCGTAAACGTAGGGTGTGTTCCTAAAAAAGTAATGTGGCATGGCGCTCAAGTTGCTGAAGCAATTAATCTTTATGCTCCTGATTACGGTTTTGATGTTGAAGTTAAAGGCTTTGATTGGTCAAAACTAGTAGAAAGCCGTGAAGCCTATATTGGCCGTATTCACAAAGGCTATGATAATGGTTTAGCTAAAAATGGCGTAACTGTGATCAAAGGTTTTGCAAAGTTTGTTGATAGTAAAACCGTTGAAGTAGATGGCGAACACTATACTGCCGATCACATTTTAGTTGCCGTAGGCGGACGCCCTACGATTCCTAATATTCCAGGTGCTGAACACGGTATTGATTCAAACGGTTTTTTTGAGCTGAACGAACAACCTAAACGTGTTGCTGTTGTTGGTGCCGGTTATATTGCCGTAGAAATTGCCGGTGTTTTACACAGCTTAGGTACACAAACTCACTTATTTGTTCGTAAGAGCAAGCCACTGCGTACCTTTGACCCATACATTATCGACACACTGGTTGATATTATGGCAAAAGAAGGCCCAACACTGCACACTGAGTGTTCACCAAAAGAAGTGGTAAAAGAGGCTGATGGCAGCTTAACGATTCATTTTGAGAATGGTTACAGCGAAAATGTTGATCAGGTTATTTGGGCTATAGGCCGCACGCCAACAACCGATAAAATTAACCTTGCTGCAGCAGGCGTAGAAGTAAACGAAAGCGGTTATGTAAAAGTAGATGAATACCAAAACACCACATCTGAAAATGTATACGCTGTGGGTGATATTATCGAAAATGGTATTGAGCTTACACCAGTTGCTGTTAAAGCGGGTCGTACTCTATCGGAGCGTTTATTTAATAAAGAATTGCCGAACGATTTAAAAATGGACTACAACCTAGTACCAACCGTAGTATTTAGCCACCCACCTATCGGCACAATTGGTTTAACTGAGCAAGAAGCGATTTCTCAGTACGGCGGCGAAAATGTAAAAGTATATAAATCAAGCTTTGCGGCTATGTACACCGCAGTTACTCAGCACCGCCAAGCCTGTAATATGATGTTAGTGTGTGCAGGCGATGATGAAAAAGTTGTGGGCTTACACGGTATTGGTTTTACCGTTGATGAAATGATTCAGGGTTTTGCAGTCGCCATGAAAATGGGCGCAACTAAAGCAGATTTTGATGCGGTCGTCGCACTACACCCAACCGGCTCTGAAGAGTTTGTTACCATGAGATAAGTTCGAGGTTCGAGGTTCGAGGTTCGAGAAATAAAAAAACCTTGCGGTTAACATCGCAAGGTTTTTTATTTAGAAGTTAGATGTTTTGCTCGAGACCCGCAGCCCGTCGCCCGCTAACCTTCGTATTTTAAGCTAAATGCTCTCGGGCCAAATACTCTAACGATTGCATTTCTTGTAAGCGACTAATACAGCGTTTAAATTCAAAGTTTAAATTGCCTTGCGTATAGAGCTCGGTAATCGGTTTTTCTGCAGAGATAATTAACGTTACATTACGCTCATAAAATTCATCTACTAACGCAATAAAGCGCCTTGCTGCATCATCATTATTTTGCCCTAGCTGTTTTACATTAGATAAAATCACCGTGTTATATAACCGGCTTATTTCCATGTAATCAACTTGGCTACGGGCAGTTTCACACAGTTCGCTAAATTCAAACATAACGATGCAGTCAGATACTTTGCGAGTGTTGATCATCCGCCCTTCTATTTCTATTGGGGTATTTAGTTTACCGACTTCTGGCGAGAGCTTGTCAAAATATTCGAATAGGTTTTTATCGGCTTGTTCATCAAGCGGGCTATGAAAAATTTCTGCTTGCTCAAGAGTACGTAATCGGTAATCAATGCCTGAATCTACATTAACTATTTCAGTATGCTTATTCACTAAGGCAATAGCTGGTAAAAAACGGGCACGCTGTAAACCATTGCGGTATAAGTCGTCAGGTATAATATTTGACGTGGCAACCAGTACAATACCGCGAGCGAATAATGCTTCCATTAAACCACCGAGCAACATAGCGTCGGTAATGTCTTGAACAAAAAATTCATCAAAACAAATTATGTCTGTTTCTGCTTTGAAAATATCGGCTACTGTTTCTAAAGGGTTGGCAGTGTTATTTAACTTTTTAAGTTCATCGTGTACTCGGTGCATAAAGCGGTGAAAATGCACTCGCATTTTTCTATCACCCGGTAACGCTTCATAAAAAGTATCAACAAGGTAAGTTTTACCACGGCCTACACCACCCCAAAAGTATAAACCTTTAATTGGAGCTGGCTCTGCTTTATTAAAAAGCTTTGCAAAAAAACCTTTAGATTGTGGTTTTGCTTGTGTTAAATCGTCGTATAAACGCTGTAAATGACGAACTGCATTTTCTTGTGCTGCGTCATGTACAAAGTCATCGCGTTGAAGGTCTTGCTGGTATGTTTGCCAAGGAGTCATATCTATTTACAGTTAAAACACAGTTTAATTTGTAAAGCATATTAACACGCATCAATACTCAGGGTATATTAGACTTAGTAGCATTTTAATTTTTTAGTTATTTTCGCATAGAGGTGAATTTATGGGTACATTTACATGGGTAGGTTTAGTGATAGTGGTTGCTATTGCTGCATTTTTCGTTGGTGCCTTTGTCACTAAAAAACAGTTTAAGCAAGATGAGTTAGAGCAACAAGCAGAGCAAGCTAAGCATTCACTTGAGCAGTATCGCCAAGATGTTGCCGACCATTTGGCGAATACTGGTAAGTTAGTAAACAAAATGAAAGAAAACTACGATCAGTTATTAAGTCATGTTGAAGAAACCAATCAACTGTTACTCGAAGACAGAAATAAAGCCCCTGCTGAGCCGTTTTTCTCAAAAGAAACCACAGAGCAATTACAAGCGTCATTAAAAGAACGTAGTTCAGATCGCTCAAACGCCGATGCCCAACCAGCGGATTATGTGTCGGGTAAGTCAGGTTTATTTGCAGGTGATGTGAATACTTCTAAAGCATCTTGATGAACTTTTTTTTGACCCCATAGTCTTTAGATATAACAGCTTTGTTGTTTTATCTTACTGATATACTTTTTTGAGGCTGCTTATTGCAGCCTTTTGCTTTTTAAGTGGAGTAAACCCTGACTATGAAAATGAAATTATCACTTATCAGTGCTGCTATTTTATCTACTAGCTTATTATTAAGTCCAACCGCCTCGTTTGCTAAGTTGCCGGTTGCCGTTAATGGTCAACAATTACCAACACTTGCCCCTATGCTTGAGCAAATCACGCCAGGTGTAGTGAGTATTCAGGTTTCAGGCTCTAAAGAAGTGCGTCGACGTGGTGACCCACTCGATTTCTTTTTTGGCAACCCGCAGCCACGTAGCCAAAAGCGACAGTTTAGTGGTTTAGGCTCTGGAGTTATTATTGATGCCGATAAAGGCTATGTGGTTACTAACAACCATGTAGTACAAGACGCCGAAAAAATGGTGGTTACCCTCGAAGATGGTCGCGAATATGATGCAACAAAAATTGGTAGCGATAAAGAGTCTGATATTGCGCTACTACAAATAGACGCAGATGAATTAACCGCGGTAAAACTTGCTAACTCAGATGACTTACGTGTCGGTGATTTTGCTGTAGCTATTGGTAACCCTTTTGGTTTAAGCCACACCGTTACCTCAGGTATTGTTAGCGCATTAGGCCGTAGTGGTTTAAATATTGAAGGCTACGAAGATTTCATTCAAACCGATGCCGCGATTAACCAAGGCAACTCAGGTGGCGCTTTAGTTAATTTAAACGGTGAGTTAATTGGTATTAATACCGCTATTTTAGGTGCATCGGGTGGTAATGTGGGGATTGGTTTTGCTATTCCATCAAACATGATGAAAAACCTTGTTGATCAAATTGTAGAGCATGGTGAAGTACGCCGTGGCTCGCTAGGTATTTCAGGCCGCCCTCTTGATGCAGGCCTTGCCAAAGCACAGCAGCTTGATGTTAAACAAGGCGCTTACGTTATGCAGGTACTCGATGACACAGCTGCCAGCAAAGCCGGTATTAAAGCAGGCGATGTGATTATTAGCATTAATGGCAGTGAAATTAGTGGCTTCCATGAACTACGAAGCAAAATTGCCACTTTAGGTGAAGGCCGTGAAGTACAGCTAGGAATTTACCGTGACGGTAAAGTTAAAAACGTCGAAGTTACCCTAGATGGCGCATCAGGAATTACAGCGGCAGGTGAAGAGTTACACCCAGCATTCCAAGGTGCAACACTTGAAAACGTGAAGAAAAACAAAATGAAAGGTATTGAAGTAACCTCTGTCGATCCTCGTTCACCATCAGCACGGGTTGGCCTCGAAGAAGGCGATGTTATTGTGCAAGTAAACCGTCAACGGGTAGAAAGCATTCGCGACATGAACCAAATTATCGACGATATTCAAGGTAATATTGTGTTAGGTGTTAAACGCGGACGCGAGTCTATCTTTGTATTAATTCAGTAATAATACAATAAAAGTAACAGCGGCACTTGCCGCTGTTATTTTTTTTGTGCCATCATAAAGGGATTGCTCACTAACAATAAGAATACCGTGCTAAAACTTCTAAAATTTGTACTTCCTCCTTTGTTTGCCGGTTTAGGCATTGCTTTTTTAGTGGTTTTTTTCAGCCCTAACATGCGCACTGCATTACTACCTAATGTTCCCCTGCCAAGCGCAATGACCACAAGCCATTTAAGCTTTTCGGATGCGGTTAAACGCGCGGCACCATCGGTTGTCACTATTTTTTCAGAAAGCATTTCAAAAGAGCCACGCTACAAGCGCCAAAATACGGTGCAAGAGTTAGGATCTGGCGTGATCATGTCACCCGATGGCTATATATTGACAAACTACCATGTGATCAATAATGCCGATCAAATACTGGTGATTCTTACCGATGGGAGACGTTTTTTTGATGTACAACTTATTGGCTTTGATACCATTACCGATTTAGCATTATTAAAAATAAATGCCAACCACCTCCCTGTTATTCCTGTTAATGACAACTACACCACGAATGTGGGCGATTTGGTGTTAGCAATCGGGAATCCATTAAATTTAGGGCAAACAATTACTCAGGGGATCATTAGCGCTACTGGTAAGCAAAAAATTACCGACAGTCCTTACAATAACTTATTGCAAATGGATGCCGCTATTAATGTGGGCAATTCGGGAGGAGCGCTGGTAAATTCTAATGGCGATTTAGTAGGGATCACCTCAGCCCAATTTAAAACCCGTGAGAACTTAAACATTCAGGGAATATTTTTTGCCGTACCCTACACCCTTGCTAAAGAAGTTATGGGTAAACTTATTCGCCATGGACGGGTTGTACGGGGTTACTTGGGCTTTGAAGGCACAGCAGTGGATAGTACGGGCAAAGAGGTCAATGATAGCCTAACGCCTGTCGCAGGCATGCGTATTACCAATCTCGACCCTCTAGGTCCTGCATGGCAGGCGGGTATAGAAGAGCAAGATATTGTAATTAAAATTGCTGGGCTTTCAGTGGCTAATCCACAAAATGTATTAAAAAAGATTGGCAGTACCGAGCCAGGTAAAGAAATTGAGTTTGAGCTATACCGTAACGGTAAAATACAAAAAATAATGGTGAAAGTAGCCGAGCTCGAAACCAAGCTATAAAGCGCTTGTTTACCCTTTGACATAAGGCATAAAAAAACGCGATATATAATCGCGTTTTTTATGCGTTAGAATAATAAATGTATTAATATAACTAATTGCTTTTGCGTTTGATGTTAGCACCTAACGCACTGAGTTTATCTTCAATACGCTGATAACCTCTATCTACATGATAAATACGATCAACAACCGTTTCACCTTGAGCCACAATTCCCGTTAAAATAAGGCTTGCTGATGCTCGTAAATCGGTTGCCATAACCTGCGCACCCGATAAGCTTTGTGTTTCACCACAAAAAGCCGTATTGCCTTCAAGACGAATATTAGCGCCCATACGCTGTAGCTCAGGTACATGCATAAAACGATTTTCAAAAATAGTTTCGGTAATGGTCGCACTGCCGTTAGCCACTACATTTAAAGCGGTAAATTGAGCTTGCATGTCGGTTGGAAAACCTGGGTGCGGCATAGTTTTAATATTAACCGCTTTAAGCTCTCGGCCTCGCATATCAAGATAAATACTATCCTCATGCACTTCTAGTAACGCATTGGTTGCACGCAGTTTTTCAATTACCGGCTCAAGTGAATGAAAGTCGGTCATTTTACATAGTACTTCGCCACCGGCCATCGCGGCGGCAACTAAGAAGGTACCGGTTTCAATACGATCCGGTAATATGCGGTGCTCACAACCTGATAGGCGCTCAACCCCTTCAATCTCAATACGGCTAGAACCTGCACCAGTAATTTTAGCGCCCATTGCAATTAAGCAATTAGCTAAATCGATGATTTCGGGCTCGCGCGCTGCATTTTCTAAAACAGTTTTGCCATCTGCAAGCGTTGCCGCCATGAGTAAGTTTTCGGTAGCACCGACACTGATCATTTCCATGAAAATTTCAGCGCCTTTTAAGCGTCCATCTACTTTGGCATTAATATAACCATTTTCCACAGTTATTTGCGCGCCCATGCGCTCTAAACCTTGAATATGAATATCAACTGGGCGTGCACCAATAGCACAGCCACCCGGCAAAGATACTTGAGCCTCACCAAAACGAGCCACTAAAGGCCCAAGTGCGAGCACTGATGCGCGCATTTGCTTTACTAATTCATAAGGCGCTAACGTACTATTTACCGTTACACCATCAATAATAAGTGAATCACCTTGCCACTGAACATCAGCGCCTAAGGTTTTTAATAAAGCTTCAGTAGTTATAATATCGCGAAGGCGCGGTACATTAGTAAAGGTACTTTTACCCTCGGGTAATAAGGCTGCAAATAAAATAGGCAGTGCCGCATTTTTAGCGCCAGAAATAGTTACTTCACCAGCCAGCGAAGTGCCACCTTGAATTACAAATTGATCCATCTAAGGGGCCTTATTTATTGCGGTAAAATGAATTTTTGCTCACGTTTCCACTCAGTCGGAGTAAAAGCGCGGATAGAAACAGCGTGAATGGTACCATCTGAAATAGTATTCATTAATGGGCCATACACTAACTGTTGCTTTTTAACACGACTTAATCCGTCAAAGCATTCACCAACTGCAATTACTTCATAATGACTGCCATTGGCTTTTACATGTACTTCAGCTAACTGAAGCTCGTCGCGTAATAATGTTTCGACTTGACTCGTTTCCATAACTCTCACTCAAATAGGGTTGTAACCTGACCCAACTGCATAAGATTTTGCAGTTGTTCAGGTGGGTTTTGCAATTCAAGGCGAATACCTTGCTGCTTAAATTCTGTAAAAGAGTGAATTAACCAAGCTAAGCCGGCTGTGTCAACCCTTGTGACCTCAGTTAGGTCAAAATAAAGGGTTTTATGCTTAGTTTGTCGCTTAGTGTTCAGAAGCCGTTCATTGCCAATTGAGTTATGAGTCAATTCACCAGTAACTCGTAAATGCTGCTCATCAACTTGGCTGATTGCCAATTTACTCATTTGTATCGCTGCCTCTAAACTGAACCGGTAGCTTACTTTTTTGCTCTAATAGGCCGCTAACATGGTCAATACCTTGTTGGCGTAAAATACCCTGAAGTTCACTTTGTTTTGCATCAAGTAAACTAATACCTTCAGCAATCATGTCGTAAGCGCGCCACTCACCGCTTCGGTCTTCACGTACTTTAAAATCAATTTTTATATCAGGTTTACCCGCTTCAACAATTTTGGTTTTTACCACCACCACGTCTTTACCTTTAAACGGTTGCTCGGCAGCAAATTCAACTTGTTGATTAGTGTATTGGGTAAATACACCGGCATAGGTGGCAACTAAATACTCTCTAAACGCACCAATAAAACGCTGAATATCTTCAATTGCTTTTGCTTTTTCTGCCTTGTCGGTAATTGCGCGTACCTTAGACACTTCGCTACCTAACACTCTTAGTGCTGCATATTTGTAGTCGATGTACGGCATTAACTCTTCTTCAACAATAACACGTAAATGTTCTTTATCTTTTACTATTAATGGTTGATCTTGGGTAATTCGTGCAAAGGTATTGTCAGCAACTTGACGTACCATTTTATTAGGATCAGTTAATTTTACTTCTGCTGCTTGCACGCTTTGTAATAGCATTAAACTTACCAGCGCAATACTTACTAAAAATGTTTTCAACATAATAATTACTCACTACCTTGGTTGAATAAGAACTGGCCAATTAATTCTTCAAGTACCAATGCCGATTTGGTATCAGTGATTGAGTCGCCACTTGCTAATGCTTTGCTTTGCACCCCAAATAAATCATCAATAGCTTGGTCTTGTGCACTGTTTGCAACATCTTCGCCTAAACAACGTTGCTTAGCTGAATCCGAGGCGATCACAGGGTTAATACCTAAATATTGCTCACCTAAAATACCCGAGGTTAAAATTGAGATAGAGCTGGTATCTGAAAAACGACATAAATACTGCGCATCAATACTCATATTTACTACTGGTAAAAACTCTTGCGGGTGAACATAAATTGACTCGACACGACCAATAACAACTCCCCCTACTTTAATAGGCGCGCGAGTTTTTAATGAGCCTATATTTTCAAACTTGGCGTTTAATGTGTAGGTTTCACCTGAGCCGCTAATACCTGAATTGGCCACTTTAAGCGCTAGCATTGAAAATGCCAAGATACCCAGCGCGACAAAAAAACCAACTAAAATTTCTAATTTCCGTGAATTCATTATTTAATACCCTATTAGCTAGTAAACATTACCGCTGTCAAAATAAAGTCAAAACCTAATACCGCCAGTGATGAATGCACCACTGTTTCTGTTGTTGCCTTGCTGATACCTTCTGATGTAGGAATACAGTCATACCCTTTATAAAGCGCAATCCAAGTCACAACAATCGCAAATACGATACTTTTAATTAAACCGTTTAGTATATCTTTTTCAAACGAGACCTGGGCTTGCATTATTGACCAAAAACTTCCGGTATCAACGCCTAGCCAATCAACACCGACTAAGTGAGCACCAATAATAGCGACCGCTGAAAAAATTAACGCCAATAACGGCATACTAATTAAGCCAGCCCAAAATCGCGGCGCAATAATACGCCTAAGCGGGTCAATAGCCATCATCTCTAGCGACGATAACTGCTCGGTGGCTTTCATTAAGCCGATTTCAGCGGTTAACGCACTGCCTGCTCTGCCTGCAAATAATAACGCAGTAACTACGGGTCCAAGCTCACGTAACAAGCTAAGCGCTACTAACGGGCCTAGGCTATCTTCTGCACCATAATCAACTAAAACGGTATAACCTTGCAGCGCTAGAACCATGCCGATAAACAATCCTGACACAACAATGATCAATAATGACTGTGAGCCAACCATGTAGAGTTGGCGCACCAGCAGAGGCGTACCTTTTTTAAAATTGGGTAAATGCCATAATGCACTTGCCAACATTTGTGTTGAACGCCCGAGTGCTGCAAATCGACCCAGCGTTTTATGGCCTATTTTTTGTAGTAAATCCAACATTACTGCGACTCTCCTAACAGTTCATCTGCATAGGTTTGTGCTGGATAATGAAATGGTACAGGCCCATCTGATAATCCTTTCAAAAATTGTTGCACAAGTGGTGATTCGTGCTTACGCATTTCATCTGGCGTGCCGCTACCAATCACACCTTGATCGGCAATAATAATAACGTGGTCGGCAATGCTCATTACTTCACTCACATCGTGCGTAACAATTAAAGAAGATAAACCAAGTACTTCATTTAATGACTTAATCAGCTTAACCAACACTCCCATTGAAATGGGATCTTGTCCTGCAAAAGGCTCATCATACATAATTAGCTCAGGATCAAGCGCTATAGAGCGAGCCAAGGCTGCGCGACGTGCCATACCACCAGATAACTCTGAAGGCATTAAATCTTTAGCACCACGTAAGCCAACTGCTTGTAGTTTCATTAAAACCACTAAACGGATTAAGTCTTCACTGAGTTGTGTATGCTCGCGGATAGGAAATGCGATATTGTCGAATACCGACATATCGGTAAATAAAGCACCGCTTTGAAATAACATACTCATACGTTTACGTGCCGCGTAGAGCTCTTTACGGGACATGGCGACTATGCTGTCTTTTTTAAATAAAATATCACCGGAGTCGGGTTTGAGCTGGCCACCAATTAAGCGCAGCATCGTGGTTTTGCCAATTCCGCTTGGCCCCATAATGGCAGTAATTTTACCTTCTGGGACATCAAAGCTCATATTTTTGTATATGACCCTATCGCCTCTAGAAAAGGTAACATCCTTGACTTCTACTATTGATTGCGACAAGTCGCTCTCCATAACAATATTCTCTCATATTTCTATTTTAAGGGTTTTTTGGTCAAGATGGAAAAAACAATTCGTAAGATTTTGTAATAGCCACGTAAAAACAGCTATAAGACTGCGACAAATTGACTTAACCGATGCTTAAACAAGCAAGTTAACCCATTAAATAATTATTTTAATAACCGCCTAATGTATTACAGCTTACTCTTTTACTTATACTTTTATGGTGGCTTTTGTTACTATTCGCGCTATCTGAATTTACACTAACTGGCTTATCACAATGGTTACCTCGTTTGTCATTTTAATTCTCGGTTTTGCGGCTCTCGTATGGAGTGCGGACAGGTTTGTTTATGGTGCGGCGGCACTGGCTAAAAACTTTGGCGTACCAACATTAATTGTAGGTTTAACCGTGGTAGCTATGGGCTCATCGGCCCCTGAAATGATGGTATCCGCTTCAGCTGCTTTGGCAAATAAAACCGATACAGCCGTAGGTAATGCAGTTGGTTCAAATATCACTAACATATTATTAGTATTAGGTATTACAGCGCTTTTAAGACCGCTTTCAGTCTCTTCAAGTACATTAAAACGAGAAATTCCACTGGTATTATTGGTGTCTATCGCTACTTGGTATATTTTTTCAGATAACTACTTTTCGTTTTTTGAAGGCGCAGCCTTACTCTTTGGTTTTGTTGTTTTTATTGGTGGACTTATTTTTGTATCACTGCGAGCAAAAAACCAAGACGACCCCTTTGTTAGCGAAGCCTGTGATGAAGTACCTGATAATGTCCCAACCAAAAAAGCCGTTTTTTGGTTAGTCGTCGGAATGATTTTACTTCCTGTTAGCTCACACTTTTTAGTTGGCTCAGCCGTTGATATTGCAAAATATTTTGGCTTAAGTGACTTAGTAATTGGTTTAACCATAATAGCCATAGGCACCAGCTTACCTGAACTTGCAGCTTCCATTGCGGGTGTTCTTAAAAATGAAGATGATCTAGCACTGGGTAACATTGTTGGCTCAAATATTTTTAATATTCTCGCGGTGTTACCGCTGGCAGGATTAATTAACCCATCAGTTATTGACGCATCAGTAGCTAACCGTGATGTTTTAATTATGATCGGTGCAACCTTGGCACTTATTGCTATGTCATTGAACTTTAGAGGTCAAAGACGTATCAATAGACTAGAAGGTGGCGTACTCATCGTCGCATTTATGATTTACCAAGGTTATATTTTTAGTCAAGTAGGGTGATCCATGGCAACGCTAAATTTTATTCAACAAGGCTTGCGCGTCCTTGATATAGAACGTCAAGCACTCAGCGATATCGCACAATACGTTAATGAAAGCTTTGATCAAGCGTGCCAATTAATGTACGACTGCTCAGGCCGTATTATTGTTATTGGCATGGGTAAGTCGGGCCATATCGGTAATAAAATAGCAGCCACTTTAGCGAGTACTGGAAGCCCCGCATTTTTTGTACATCCTGGTGAAGCGAGTCATGGCGATTTAGGTATGATTACATCAAATGATGTGGTTATGCTTATATCTAACTCTGGCGAAACCAGTGAAGTGCTTAATATTATTCCGGTATTAAAACGCATTGGCGCAAAAATGATTGCTATGACAGGCAACGAAACGTCAACCATGGCAACATTGGCAAATGTGCATGTGTGTATTAAAGTTGAACAAGAAGCCTGCTCATTAGGCTTAGCGCCAACAGCAAGTACCACAGCAACACTCGCTATGGGCGATGCTATGGCGGTAGCATTATTAGAAGCCCGTGGTTTTACCGCTGATGATTTTGCACTGTCGCATCCAGGTGGCAGTTTAGGCAAACGCTTACTCTTAACCTTAAAAGATGTAATGCACAGCGGTATTCACACGCCTATTATTAATGAAACGCAAACCATTAAAGACGCCTTAATTGAAATGTCAGCCAAAGGGCTTGGCATGACCGCTATTATAAATAGTAATCAGCAATTATCGGGGTTGTTTACCGATGGTGATTTACGCCGTATTTTAGAGCAACGTATTGATATACACAGCACAGAAATTAATGTTGTGATGACAAAGTCATGTACAACAGCCACACAAGACATGCTCGCGGCTGAAGCACTGAACATTATGGAACAAAAACGTATTAATGGTTTAATTGTGATTAATAAGCATAATCACCCTATTGGCGCACTAAATATGCAAGACTTACTAAAAGCGGGAGTGCTATAAATGCAGTTTGAAGATCTTTATCAGCCGTTAAGTGATGATGCAAAAGTGCGCGCAAAAAAAATAAAATTATTAATTTGCGATATTGATGGTGTATTTTCTGATGGACGTATTTATCTTGGCAACCAAGGTGAAGAGCTCAAAGCATTTAATACCAAAGACGGGTTTGGCATTAAAGCCCTTATTAATAGTGGTTTTGAAGTTGCTGTGATCACAGGTCGTCACTCAAAAATAGTTCAACAACGTATGAGCAATTTAACCGTACAGCATATATACCAAGGCCAAGAAAACAAACTCATTGCCTATCAAGAATTAAAACAAAAATTAGCGCTAAGCGATGAGCAAATAGCTTACATTGGTGACGATGGCCCTGACATGCCAGTGATGGAAAAAGTCGGGTTTGCAGTAGCCGTAAACGACGCCCACCCACTGATAAAACGTTTATCGCATTATGTCACTCAGCTGCCAGGCGGCTTTGGTGCAGTAAGAGAGTTAACAGATTTACTGATGCTTGAAAACAATAAGCCACTTACTAGCCAAGGAACCAGTTCATGAATGTAGCTCGCATTATACTGAGCATCTTATTCATAAGCTGTATGGTTTGGCTTTGGTATCCTTATTTTTCTCAGGTAGATATTATTGCGGATGAACAAACTCAAACTATTGCTAAGCCTGATTACACTGCGATTGAGCTAAAACAAACCGCTTATAATGAGCAAGGTAAAATAAGCCACAAAGTAACTGCGGTAAAAATGGAGTTATACCAACAACTTGGTTTTACCTTTTTTGAAAAACCTATATTTACTTTATACAACGAGCAGCAAACATGGCGTATTAACGCTGATGAGGCCACCCTCTACGACGATCGTCAACTCGTATTAGAGGGCAATGTAAAAGCGCTAAATTTAGCCGATAACGCCATGATCGATACGATCACAGCCGATAGCATCAATGTAGATATAAAACTACTCACTATGCAGTCAGAGCAGCCTGTCGTTATTACAGGACCTAATTTAAAAATCACAGGTAAAGGCCTTGAGGCCGATTTAAAAACCGAAGTGATTAAACTTATTAACCATACGCGAACCCTATATTATGACCAATAACCTATTTAAAATTCTAATTGTTCCTTCATTATTGATTGCATTTCATAGCCATGCAGAGGAAACCACTGAAGCTCCTGCGGCTAATCAAATCTCAATTAGTGCTGACAGGCAGGAAGGTCAATTAAAAGAAAACGTGGGCATTTTTGAGAAAAATGTTGAAATTATTCATGGTAATCGCCGTATCACAGCTGACCGTTTAGAAGTGCATAAACGCGATGACTTAGGCGATAACAAGCAATTATTAATTGCCACAGGCAGCCCTGCATATTTTGAAGAAACACAAGCAGATGGCACCATCATGAGTGCCAGTGCGAATGAAGTGCGTTACGATGTTTCGCAACGTTTTTTAACCTTAATCGGCGATGCCAGTATTGCTCAAGCAGGTCAAAAAATAACTGCCAAAAGTATCACCTACGATATAGAGCAGCAGTTAATTAGCGCAGAAAAAGACGAAAACTCAACAGACCGTGTACACACTATTTTAGTGCCTGTTGAAAACAAAAAAGAAGACGATAAAGGCCAACCATGAGCACATTAAAAGCAGAGCTACTAGCAAAAAGCTATAAAGGCCGTGAAGTGGTGAAAAACGTTGGTCTAGAAGTTGAAGCAGGCAGCATTGTCGGCTTACTTGGCCCCAATGGCGCAGGTAAAACCACGACCTTTTACATGATTGTAGGCCTTGTACCGAGCGATAAAGGTAAAATATCAATCGATGATCAAGATATCACTTTATTACCAATGCACAGCCGAGCTCGCCTAGGGATAGGATATTTACCACAAGAATCATCTATTTTTAGAAAGCTGACGGTTTATCAAAACTTAATGGCTATATTAGAAACACGTAAAGGGCTCAATAAGCAACAACGTGAAGATACCTTAAATAATTTACTTGATGAATTTAGTATTCAGCATATTCGTGACAGCCAAGGTATGGCTCTGTCAGGTGGTGAGCGTCGCCGTGTTGAAATTGCGCGAGCATTAGCAGCAAATCCTAAATTTATACTACTAGACGAACCCTTTGCAGGGGTTGATCCTATCTCTGTATTAGATATTAAAAAGATTATAGAGCACCTTAAAAACCGAGGAATTGGCGTATTGATCACAGATCACAACGTCCGCGAAACACTTGATGTTTGTGAAAAAGCCTACATAGTTTCTCATGGGGAGTTAATTGCATCAGGCACTCCAGAATATGTATTAAACGATAAAACAGTACGCGATGTTTATTTGGGCGAGCAGTTCAAGCTCTAATATGTGTGTTATTCCACTAAGCATCTGCTAAGATTAATTATACTTAGGTCTGTTGACCTTTCAAGGTTGAATTTGCAGCAGTCTGTTTGGTATTTAGGCAAGGCAGAGCCTATGTGATGTGGCATTCCCCATAAATAGGCGATAACGCAGCATCAATGCCAAACAGGCGCTGCCCTTCGGGTTCTGCCTAGGGACGATTTACTTTTTGTTGCTCGGTTTTGACTTAGCCCACTAGGTTACAAACCTCGCGCCGCGATTAAACCGCCCCTAGTTTGAACAAATTTTAATCCGTAAAGGTCAACAGACCGTAATTTAAAAGGATTGTTAGAGATAAATGAGGCAATCATTACAGCTGCGCATGGGCCAGCAACTTACAATGACTCCACAGTTGCAACAAGCAATTCGCTTATTGCAGCTCAGTACATTGGATCTCCAGCAAGAAATTCAAGAAGCACTCGATAGTAATCCCTTACTTGAAGTTGAAGAGCAAGATTACAGTGAAGATGCTGCGGGTAAAAACGAACAAAAAGCCGATACCGATGAATCAATGCTAAGTGCTTCAGCTGACGAAAAACCTAGCGAATATGAGCAAGATAGCGGCGAAGCCATGACCAAAGACACCATTAGCGATGATATGGCAATGGATGTTACATGGGATGAATACATGAGCGCAGCACCGGCCTCTTCCTCGGGACCAATGCCTGAAGATGAATCAATTTATCAAGGCTCTTCAACTGAAACACTGCATGAATATTTAATGTGGCAATTGCAACTGACGCCATTTAGCCCAACAGATGAAGCCATCGCGATTGCAATCGTAGAAGCTGTGGACGATTCTGGTATTTTAACCCTTAGCTGTGAAGAAATATTAGAAAGTTTTAATCAAGAAAACGACATAGAAGATGAAGTTGAACTTGATGAAATAGAAGCCGTTTTAAAGCGTATTCAGTTATTTGATCCGGTAGGAATAGCCGCGCGTAGTTTACAAGAGTGTTTGTGTATTCAACTAAATCAGTTTGACCAAGACACGCCTTTTTTAAACGAAACAAAAATGATCTTAACCGATCACATTGACTTACTGGCTGCGCGTGATTATCGCACGTTAATGAAAAAAACTAAGCTCAAAGAAGATGAGCTTAAAGAAGTCATGACGTTAATTCACACGCTTAGCCCAAAACCCGCTGACACTATTGTTAGAGAAGAGTCTGAGTACGTTATTCCTGATGTGTCGGTTAAAAAAGTGAAAGGCCGTTGGGTGGTTGAACTAAACCCAGATAGCATGCCTAAAATTAGGGTAAACAGCCAATATGCAGCTATGTCGCGTACGGTTAAATCAAGCGGCGATAGCCAGTTTATTCGCTCACACTTACAAGAAGCTAAATGGTTTATAAAAAGCTTAGAAAGTAGAAACGACACACTGCTTAAAGTAACTAACTGTATTGTGCAACAACAACAGGCCTTTTTTGAACATGGTCCTGAGGCGATGAAGCCTATGGTACTTAATGACGTGGCCGAAATGGTAGAAATGCACGAATCGACTATTTCACGTGTTACTACGCAAAAATACATGCACACACCACGCGGTATTTTTGAGCTTAAATATTTCTTTTCAAGCCATGTAAGCACTGAAAATGGTGGCGAATGTTCATCTACAGCAATACGCGCATTAATTAAAAAATTAATCGCTGCAGAAAACTCAGCTAAACCATTGAGTGATAGTAAAATTGCAGATATATTGGCTGAGCAAGGAATTAAAGTAGCAAGGAGAACTATTGCAAAGTATCGCGAATCTCTAGCTATTCCCCCGTCAAATCAACGTAAAAGTTTGATTTAAGGCGTACAACAAAGAGGAAAATGTTTATGCAACTGAATTTAACTGGTCGCCATGTAGATATTACCGACTCGCTTAGAGACTACGTAAATAGTAAATTTTCGAAGTTACAGAGGCACACTGATCACATAACGAATGTGCACGTTATTCTCGATGTAGAAAAACTAAACCAAAAAGCCGAAGCAACCGTTCATGTTAGTGGCGCTGAGATTTTTGCTTCCACTGAACATCAAGATATGTATGCTGCTATAGACTCGCTGATTGACAAGCTAGATCGTCAAGTAATTAAACACAAAGAGAAACTTGCTCGACACTAACACTATGAAACTAAGCTCACTTATCTGTCAGGACTGCAGTAAAGCTGCGGTCCTTTTTAATAGTAAAAAAAGAATTTTAGAATTTATCAGTGAATTGGCTCACAATAAACTGCCCTATTTAACACAACAAGATATTCTTAACGCGTTAACCGCCAGAGAAAAACTAGGGAGTACAGGTATAGGTCGAGGAATTGCAATTCCTCATGGTCGTATGAGTGGTGTACAAGAGCCTCTTGCACTTATATTAGTGAGCGAAACGGCTATTAATTTTGATGCGATAGATAACAGACCGGTCGACATTTTTGTTGCCTTAATTGTACCTGATGGTGACAATAAGCAGCATTTAAAAACCTTAGCCACGATAGCAGAAAAGCTCAACGATAAAGAATTTTGTAAGCAATTACGAGCGGCAAAATCCGACAATGAGCTGTATCAAGTAATTGTAAGTCAACCGTAGTAACAATTAAGGGTGATAAATGGAATTAATAATTATAAGTGGTCGCTCAGGTTCTGGTAAATCTGTTGCGCTGCGTGTTGTTGAGGATTTAGGTTATTATTGTGTAGATAATATTCCTTTAAATTTATTGCCATCTCTTGTTCGTAGTGTTTCCGACAGCTACAATAAAATAGCCGTAAGTGTTGATGTGCGTAATTTACCTAAAGAGCAGCAACAGTTTAATGAAATCATTGAATATTTACCTGGTTTCACTAAGCCAACGGTGTTTTATTTAGACAGTGACGATCAAACCTTAATTAAACGTTTTTCAGAAACACGGCGTCTTCATCCTCTTTCGATTGATTCACTGCCACTTGATTTAGCAATAAAAAAAGAAAAACAACTCCTTGATGTACTCATTAACCGTGCCGATTATATGATTGATACTACGGATTTAAGTGTGCATCAGCTGGCTGAATCTATTCGTGAAAAAATACTCGGTAAAAAAGACAAACAACTGATCATTACCTTTGAGTCATTTGGTTTTAAGCACGGTATACCCAAAGAAGCAGATTATGTATTTGACGCTCGCTTTTTACCAAACCCGCATTGGGAGCCTGAACTTAAGCCACTCACAGGGTTAGATCAACCAGTAAAAGACTACCTAGCCAGCCACAGCATAGTACAAAAATTTACATGGCAAATTCAAACATTCGTGCAAACATGGCTGCCTCATTTAGAAAGAAATAACCGCAGCTATTTGACCATAGCTATAGGCTGTACCGGAGGGCAACACCGCTCAGTTTATTTAGCGCAAACTATAGGTGAAAGCTTTGCAATGAGTCATCCTAATGTAAAAATTCGCCACCGAGAACAAGAATAAAGCTTGAGAGAATATTAATGCGGTTAGAAAACACATTTTTAATAAAAAACAAGTTAGGCCTGCATGCCAGAGCGGCCACTGTACTGGCACAGCTTTCTGTGCAATTTGATGCCTCAATCACGTTATTTCAAGACGATAAACAAGCCGCTGGCGACAGTGTATTAGCACTTATGTTACTCGAAAGCAGTCAAGGCAAAGAAGTTAAGGTAGTATGTGAAGGCCCTGACGCAGAGCCTGCACTTAATGCAATTGGTGAGCTCATTGACCAACGATTTAATGAGCAAGAGTAATCCTGCTTATAAGCTAAGGTTAATAGTGATTGAGGTAGTTTACTGATATAAAGTAAGATAAAGCGATACCCCATCATCGTGTAATAAAATTTAATTAAGGACGCCAATGCCTGAAGCTTTAGAACAAGATATTCCACTACAACAACTAAAACAGGTGACTAAGTCACTAAATAGTGGTCAATTTGTTCAAGTTAGGCGCATGCTAGCAAAAACGGCACCTTGTGATACCGCACTTCTTTTAGAATCATCTCCCCATAAAATTCGTCGTATGCTCTGGCAACTGGTTGATCCTGATGTACAGGGTGATGTACTTGAAGAGCTCTCTGAAGACGTACGTTTGGGCATTATTGCGCAAATGGCACCTGAGCACATTGCTGCTGCAACAGAAGACATGGGCCATGATGATTTAGGGGAAGTACTACGTAGCCTACCAGACACCGTATATAAAGACGTTGTTAGCGCTATGGATATTCAAGATAGAGAGCGTGCAACACAAGCTCTATCTTACCAAGAGCGCTCTGCTGGCGCCTTGATGAATATAGATACCGTAACTATTCGCCCTGATGTAACTCTAGATGTTGTACTACGTTATATTCGCTTACGCGGTGAACTGCCAGAGGGCACCGATGACTTATACGTTGTAGATAAACATAACTGTTTTTTAGGCGCCTTATCGCTAAGCACTTTATTAACTAATCCCCCTGAAAAAATTGTTCAGGATTTAATGGATGAAGAGTGTGAATCTATTCCTATTTCAATGGATGAAAGCGAAGTAGCGCAACTATTTGAACGGCATAACTGGATATCGGCTCCAGTGGTCGATGACAACGCGCATTTGCTTGGTCGTATTACTATAGATGATATCGTTGATGTTATCCGTGAAGATGCAGAGCATAGCTTATTAAGCTTAGCGGGTCTTGATGATGAAGAAGATACCTTTGCGCCGGTCTTAAAAAGCTCTAAAAAGCGCTCAATTTGGCTAGGTGTAAACTTACTAACTGCATTGCTGGCTGCAATTGTGGCGAGCTTTTTTGAAAACACCTTAGCTATATTACCAATTCTTGCTGTGCTCAATGGCATTGTCCCGTCAATGGGTGGGGTTGCAGGCAGCCAAACCTTAACTTTGGTTATTCGCGGTATCGCGGTGGGCCATATCAACCAAACTAACCAACGTTTTTTATTATTAAAAGAACTCGCTATCGGCGCGATTAACGGTATGGTTTGGTCTATCCTAATTGCCGGTGTCGTTGCGCTTTGGCAATGGGATTTCAAACTCGGTGGTGTTTTAGCGTTTGCTATGTTTATGAATTTAGTTGCAGCAGGTATTGCGGGTGCTAGTATCCCACTATTGCTTAAAAAAATGAAAATAGATCCAGCACTTGCAGGCAGTGTGGTACTAACCACGGTAACTGATATTGTTGGTATATTTGCCTTTTTAGGCACTGCAACTTGGTTATTGATTTAATTTTTTTATAAACGTTTATAAACAAAAACACCGCATCAATACGCGGTGTTTTTGTTTAAGCCGATAGTTACTTTACCTTGCGCGCTGGCGATTACCGCCCACCTTAGGTTTAGTGTTGGCTTTTTTAAACTGACTAAAGCCAGTATGACGAGTAAGCGCTGGACGACCGCCTTTACTGCCTTTGGCTTGCCTTTCATCTCTGCCTTCTTCTGGCACTAAACAATTTGGACCTTTACCAATGAGTTTAGCTTTGCCCATGTTACGAAGAGCTTCGCGGATCATAGGCCAACCGGCAGGATCATGGTAACGTAAAATTGCTTTATGCAAACGACGCTGGCGCGCCCCTTTTGGTACCGCAACTTGCTCTGTGTTATTTTTAATATTACGTAGCGAGTTCATTTCAGTATGATAAATGGTGGTCGCATTAGCCATCGGTGATGGGTAAAAGTTTTGCACTTGATCAAGCTTAAAGTCATTCGATTTCAGCCACAAAGCCATATTAACCATGTCTTCGTCTTTAGTCCCCGGGTGAGCAGAAATAAAGTATGGAATTAAATACTGCTTTTTACCCGCTTCTTTAGAGTACTTATCAAATAGCGCTTTAAACTCATCGTAAGCACCCATACCAGGCTTCATCATCTTAGATAATGGGCCATCTTCAGTGTGCTCTGGTGCAAT
Organism: Pseudoalteromonas sp. meg-B1; assembly: GCF_003173795.1. Classification (GTDB taxonomy): domain Bacteria; phylum Pseudomonadota; class Gammaproteobacteria; order Enterobacterales; family Alteromonadaceae; genus Pseudoalteromonas; species Pseudoalteromonas undina. Next base: position 333,160 of record NZ_QGQU01000003.1, read on the forward strand.
TTTTAAATATCCACCAACATGATGAGTTACTAGCTCTTTAACGTAACGAGGATCACGTACGGCAAGGTCATAACGCACGCCTGAAGCAATTAAGATCTTTTTGATCCCTTTAACCTCACGCGCCTTTTTATATAAATCGATAGTCGGGGTATGGTCAGTATCCATATGCTTACAAATATCAGGATACACACACGACAAGCGGCGACAGGTACTCTCTGCTTTTTTACTGGTACAACGCAGTTTGTACATATTTGCGGTTGGTCCGCCTAAATCAGAAATAACCCCAGTAAAGCCTGGTACTTTATCTCTAATTTGCTCAATCTCTTCAATAATTGATTCTTGAGATCGGCTTTGAATTATTCGCCCTTCATGCTCGGTAATAGAACAAAACGAACAGCCGCCAAAACAACCGCGCATTATATTTACCGACGTTTTAATCATATCGTAAGCAGGAATTTTATTATCGCCATAACTTGGGTGCGGAATACGCTGATACGGTAAACCAAAAACATCATCCATTTCTTGGGTTTCAAGTGGATAAGCTGGCGGGTTCACCCAGATAGAGCGATCGCCATGACGCTGAAACAACGCTCTTGCACAACCAGGGTTGGTTTCTTGGTGCAAAATACGCGATGCATGAGCATATAATGGTTTATTAACACTGACCTGCTCAAAAGCGGGTAACTTAACGTAAGTTTTTTCCCATGGCTTAGGGCGCGCAGGCTGAATGGTAATTGGTTTTGCAGCTTCGGCTTTTAAATCAATACCCGCTTGCTTAAATTCTGATTTAGCACAACCCACATCATCCGCACCATAAGGATTAGGAATAGGGTCTATTTTACCAATTTTATCAATGGCTGTTGAATCACTGCCACGCCAACCGGGTAAAGGCTCTTTACGAATAACCGCCGTGCCTCTCACATCTTGTATCGTATCCATGGTTTCACCCGCAGCGATACGATGCGCTACTTCAACTAACGGGCGTTCGGCATTACCATAAATTAAAATATCGCCTTTAGCGTCAAATAATACGCTACGACGTACTTTTTCTTGCCAATAGTCGTAATGAGCAATACGACGCAAGCTGGCTTCAATGCCCCCTAACACGAGCGGCACATCTTTATAGGCTTCACGACAACGTTGTGAGTATATGATCACGGCGCGATCGGGGCGTTTACCACCAACATTTCCCGGGGTATAAGCATCATCGTGGCGCATTCGTTTTTCAGCGGTGTAACGATTGATCATCGAATCCATGTTACCGGCTGTAATACCAAAAAATAAGTTAGGCTTACCCAATGCCATAAAGGCATCTTTCGAGTTCCAATCAGGCTGAGCAATAATGCCCACTCTAAACCCCTGTGCTTCAAGCACACGGCCAATTACGGCCATCCCAAAACTAGGATGGTCTACATAAGCATCACCGCTAATAATAATAATATCGCAGCTATCCCAGCCAAGCGCGTCCATTTCTTCGCGTGTTGTTGGTAAAAATGGGGCTGTGCCATAACACTCAGCCCAATACTTAGGGTATGAGAATAAGCCGCGTTCAGCTTTTAGTGTGCTCATAAAATTGGCCGTTCAATAACAAAAGGCGCGAATTATACCCTATCGACATCCACGTTGATATAGCACAAAATGAAAGCACTGATTAAAAATTGTTTACCTTTATCGCATTACTAAAACAGACAAATCATCTAAGCTGATTACTGCTAATGTCTGCTTTTAGATTTATTTAAAGTAGATAAACTAGATAAAAATGATCGACTCTAGGCTAAACTATTAAATAAGCTGTGATTATTAATAATTCATAGACGCTGTAATATTAAAACCAATGAGGCATACCTATTAAACTACTTAAACAATTAATGCAGTTTTCAGCCATCTTACTGTTGGCGTTTGTTGTTGTGGGATTACTTTTACCACAAAACTATCACGTGCAAAAAAGCATTAAAATAAATGCCCGCCCTCCTGTTATAAAGTCATTAGTGGAAGATTTTACGCAGTGGTACAAATGGTCGCCGTGGCAGCAAATAGATCCCAATATTGAATTTAGTATTGGTGAACCTAGTGCTGGTGCGGGAGCCTATCAATCTTGGCAAGGAAAGTGGGGGCAAGGCGAAATGACAATCACTTCTTTAAGCGCCAATGAAGTTGTATTTAATGTATTATTTAATCAAGAACATATTATTACTAGCCGATTACTATTTAGCCCACATGCAAAAACTGTAACCTGGCATATAGAAGGACAAGCAACTGTGCCGCTTATATCTGGCTATGTTGCTATATTTGCTGAAAATATATTAAGCAATATAGTCACCCTAGGGCTAAATAACTTAAAGACGGTAGCCCAACTCAGTGATGCACAAGCAATAATGGAAAGCCATGACAGTCAAAACCGCACAAGCCAGAATTAAACTTGCCAATATTATTGAGTCACTGTTAGGTTACTCGGTCACAAAAGTGAGTAATACGCCTGCAGCTGATGAAAAAACCTATAATACGCAGGGTAAATCAAAGTCTCTTTACCGTATTAATAGCGAGCATTCAGTGTTAGCTCGAGCACAAAAAAGACAAGATCTACTGCTAATAAAACAACAACAAAATATCGAGACTATTTTAGCCTTAGCAATGGAGTTTTGTCCTGATGTAGCCTGCGCTAAACAACCTGACGCCGATTGGGTGGAGCACTTTATTGCCTTATGTGAAGATACCTCAAACCAATCTATGCAAACATTATGGGCAAAAATTTTTACTGGCGAAACCATTAGCCCAGGTACCTTTTCTATAAAAAGCTTACAAACTCTCAAACACATGACCCAGCGCGAAGCGGATTCATTAAGAAAGTGTGTGTCTATTTCAGGGTATAACGAAAAAGATAGTAGTCACCTAATATTTTTAGGCTATTACAAAAAACCCTCGTTATTTGATTTATTAGGCAAGGGTAATAAAGTGTCATTAAGCATAGGTAAAAGCGGTGTGAGCTTTCCTGATGTATTAACCTTAATGGATTTAAATTTGTTATACCGTAAAGAGATTGAATCCGCTGCATTAAAAGCAGGACAAGAGATCACCCTCTCCTTTTTAACTCAAAAACTAACTTTAAAAGCAAAAAGTAACGACTTAGTACTAAGCTATTATAAGTTTACCCAAACCGGTGATGAACTGTTTAGACTAATGAATTACCCAATTAATAAAGTGTACAAACAGTTAATTGGTGCAGCATTTGAAGGGGAGTTTGAATTAGTGTGGCACACTTCAAAATAACTAAAAAAAGCCACACAAGGTGGCTTTTCATTAAACTAATAGGCGCTTAAAAATGAACCTGTATGCCTGCAAATGGCCCCGACGCATCAATATCAGTATTAATATCATCTACATCATCAAGCTCTAAAACCATAGAGCGGTAACCCGCTTTAACCGCAACATCAACGGCTAGGTTATCAATCAACTCCCAAGCAATACCCATTTGGTAATCTCGTACTTTACTGTCATCAATGGCTAAAAAGCTGCCTTCAGCAAAAACACTTAAACCACTAAACGGTAAACCCGCTTCGAAACGTCCATACGCTAAAGGTACTACACCTGAGAACTCTTCAATTTCAGTGAAGTTAGCACCACCTTGTTGTGATGTACCTGTTACCACAAGCTCACCATCGAACTGCTTAGCATTAATACCTAAATCAATTGAGATTAAGTCGTTATCAAAAATTTCATAGTAAAGAATATAATCAATGTGCGATAAGTCAGTGACTGAATTAACATCAGTGCCAACAATATAATCAGAGCCATTAAAGCTAAATGTATCTTCAAGTCGCGTTGAACCGGTTAGTTCAAGCTCAGTGTATTTTAGTTTTAAGTTTGGCACTAATGGAACCGGATGCTCAAGTGCGGCGTAATAGCTAACAAAAGTCTCATCTTCAAAATTGAAGTTTTGTAGGGCGTTATTATTATCAGAAAAGCTACCGTCATTATCGGCTTTCCAACCATCAACCCCTACATACAAACCCAATACAGTATCAGCTTGTGCTACAGGTGCTAAACATGCCATTGATAAGGCTGCTGCTATACAATACTTTTTCATTTTTTATCCTTGCGCTAATAATTCGCTAAGTTCAATCAGTGCCGCATTGGCTCTAGAGATATAATTTGCCATAACGAGTGAATGGTTGGCGACATAACCGAATCCGTTGCCGTTTAAAATTATTGGGCTCCAAACGGTTTCTTGGGTCGCTTCAAGCTCGCGTATAATTTGTTGTAAACTAACACGGGCGTTCTTTTTATCAAGTACTTCGGCAAAATCATATTCAACCGCTTGTAAAAAATGCAGTAAAGCCCAAGTAGCACCGCGAGACTCATAAAATACATCATCAATTTCCCACCACGATGTTCTTACTTGTTGTTGTAATGGCGTATAAGTAGCTTGTGTATTTGAAGAGTTGCCTGCTAAATCGGTATTTACCTTGTCTTGACCTACACTCGCACTCAAACGTTGGCTTAAACTACCTAAGCGTTTTTCAGCTTCTTTTAACCAACTGCGTAAATTATCTGCACGTGAGTAAAATTGGCTATCGCGCTCATGCTGATTCGCAATTTGAGAACGGTAAACTAATAAGTAATCAATACCCTTCTGATATTCGCCCTCAGCACTTGGCCATGCCCATGCTTCAGAACTAATATTAAATTGTGGCTGTGCTTTTTTAAGCGCTTCGTGCTCAGTTGATTGTGACTGTGAACGACTAAAATCTTTTCGCATTGATAGTGCTAAATCACGCACCATTTCCAACGCGCCATACTCCCAAGCGGGCATGTTGTCCATTATTACGCTCGGTGGCAGTACATCATTTGATAAATAACCGCCTGACTTAGTTAAGAGGGTATCAGCGACGGTGATAAGCGTTGAAGTTGTTACATATCCTGTTACTGGCTTTTCACTGCGTTGCTGCGCTTGCTGCTTGGCATTTTGTACCACATCAAAACGTGCAGGCTCTATGCTCCAGTACACTGCAATAGCGTAAAATACGACAAACAATAATACCAATGCCGTTATTATTTTTCCTTTATGCTGTGACATTTATCCCCCTAATGATGACTATGATCTTTTGATGCTTTTACCGGCTCAGCTTGCGATGCTAGCGAAACTACTTTCGCATTGGTGAATACTCGATTCCCGTCTTCAAAATATAGCGTGAGTTTGCGTTCTTGACCTACTTTTAACGGCTCTTGTGGTTCAAACACCATTAAATGGTAGCTTCCAGGCTTAAAATCGAGTTGCTGGTGAGCTTTAATAAGCAATGATTCTACTTTTTGCATTTTCATCATACCATCAGCGTGGACGTGCTCATGGATCTCAACACGACCTAAACCATCTATGGTCGCTCTTGTGAGTGTTGCCGGTACATTACTGTGGTTTTCAATACTAAAATAACCCACGCTGGCTTTAGTGGCAGGTAAAAACTCTCTTACTTGCGCATTTGTTACTTGTAATTGCGCAACAACACTATCGTGTTCATGTCCTTCGTGCGCCAATAACGAAGACGAAAAAACACCCACCAATAATGCACTTGCACTTAAAATACATTGTTTAATCATCAGTAAAATCCTTGTTAAAACATAAAAATATAGTCCAAATTTATCATAATTCCCTAATATTAGGCAGCTAATTTAAGTTTAAGAAGCTACTTTTTTGTTATCTGCGATTAACCAACACAACCCTGCCACAAACAATAATGGCCAAGCAATCATCAGTGATCCGAATAAAAAGGCTAATATCGTTCCAGCCAGTGCCACCATCGCCGCGCCAACAAGCCCCATAGTTACCAAAGCTGCAATCGCAATAACAACTATAATGGCGATTAACGCCCCAATGAGCTCTATACCAGTCCAACTAATATCTGAGATCCACAACGGAAATTGCCATACATCAAAATGAATTATCGAGCCGCTATTAATCAAAAATAATGTAACAATAAGTAGGCATACGGCGAGAGTTTTCATGTCGTTCCCCTTACACTGCTTTTTCTTCAAGACAACAGTGCGCAATTAAATAACCTAGCGCCACTACAAACGGAAAACTTAAAAATAATAAAACGGTGACTAAACGAGTAGACCATACCGGAAAGTCTAATCGGTAGGCTAACCCACTACAGACACCTGATATTTTTTTGTTAAGCGTATTTTTATACCAACGACGATGCGTATTAAAATTATTCATAACAATCTCCTCAGGCTGTTTGTTTGTTAGCAGTATTTAAACTCGCTTTTAAACTTGCCAGTTCTGCATCAATTTTTTCGTTTTTAACCAGTGACTCAATTTGCGTCGCAGTATTGCTCGCTGTATCTGTCAGCTCATATGCTTCGACCTGCGATTCAACACTCTCAACACGACGCTCAATTTGCTCAAATCGTGATAAAGCAGTGGCCACTTTATCGCTCTGCAGCTGAGTATTTATCTTAGATCTTGCCTCAACCACATTTTCACGCTTTACAAGTTGTGCTTGCTTAGCTTTAGCCTGTGTCATTTTTTGCTGCAGGCGTTCACAGTCCTCTGTGATTTTTACAATTGATTGCTGCAATGTCTCAAGTTGTGTTTGTAAGCACTCTATGCTTATTTCGACATTGTGTTTTTCAGCTAGTGCTGATTTAGCTAAATCGTCACGATTTTTTGCAATGGCATGTTCGGCCTTTAATTGCCAATTTGTGAGCGCTTGTTGTTTATTGCTTATTTGACGTTTAATATTTTTTTCTTCACATAATAATACCGCCGCGGTGCTACGACACTCATTAAGCGCCTCTTGCATTTCGGTTAGCATCAAATTAAGTAGTTTTTCTGAATCTTCGGCTTTATCAAGCATAGCTACGATATTTGCTTGAATGACGTCGTTTACGCGATTAAATATACCCATGTTATTCTCCTGATGATTTTTTATTTATACATCAACAGGATTCCAAGAGTTATGCCAACAACTTAAAATTCTTTTATTTTCATTAAATATCAATAATTTAAATTATTTTTGGCCGGTAAGTTAATGACTAATCACTGAATGAAATCAAGTCGAATTGGCTAATAAATTACATTTTTGACTAAAATTTGGGATCAAAAAAAGCCACCTGAGGTGACTTTTTCTATAAAGAGTATCTGTTATGCCAATTGCATTAAATTGGCATTACTCGGGTACGTAACTTAACGCTTTATCCATAACACTTAAATCAGCTTGCTTACCATGACCATTTTCAGATAAGTGGCGTCTAAAACCACGCGCACCAGGTTGCCCCTGAAAAATACCCAACATATGGCGTGCAACATGCCAAAAATTAGCCCCTAAACGCATCTCTTCTTCAATGTAATCATACATAGAGCGTACAACATCATGTCGAGACTGAGTATTAGCCGCATCACCATAAATTTTTTCATCTACTTCATTAAGCATAAATGGATTACTGTAAGCCTCTCGGCCAACCATAACCCCGTCTATGTACTGTAAATGCTCAAGGCTTTGCTCAATGGTTTTAACACCACCATTAATACTTAAATCAAGTTGTGGGTAATCTTTTTTAAGCTGGTAAACGCGGGGGTAGTTAAGCTCAGGAACTTCGCGATTTTCTTTTGGGCTCAACCCTTTTAGCCATGCCTTACGGGCATGAATAATAAAGTCATCACAGCCAACTTTATGTGAAGCCTCTATCAAAGCACATAAAAACTCATAAGAATCTTGCTCATCAATACCAATACGAGTTTTAACCGTAACCGGAATATTCACTTCACTTTTCATTGCAGCAACACACTCTGCAACTAAATTAGGCTCAGCCATTAAACAGGCACCAAAACGTCCATTTTGCACGCGATCTGACGGACAACCTACATTAAGGTTTATTTCATCATAACCACGCTCACCAGCAAGCTTGGCACACTGTGCTAGCGCTTGCGGATCGGATCCTCCTAATTGCAATGCCACAGGGCCTTCGTGCTGATTAAAATGCAAGTAGTCGCCGCGGCCGAATAAAATAGCGCCAGTAGTGATCATTTCAGTGTAGAGCACGGTGTGTTTTGTCATTTTACGATGAAACGTACGACAGTGGCGATCAGTCCAATCAAGCATGGGTGCCACGCTAAAGCGTCGATTTAAAGTACGTTTATCCAAAATGTGATCCTCAAAAATTTATAATTTAAGCACAGCTTAAACGGCGCTGCATTTTACACAAAAGCCCTATGCGCAGCAATATTAAGCAAACACTTGCAAGCCAAAGTATTGTGCAATACCGTTTAAAATATTAGTCACCGCGACTGAGCTTAAAATTAACCCCATAATTCGACTAATAATACTCGCCCCACTATCACCTATTATTTTATGTACATGCGTAGCAAGTAATAACAAAATCAGTACCACCACTAAAACAGCTAACATCATTGATGAGGTAATCATTTGTTCAACCCAAGTATATTCCTCATTACGTGTCATTAATACCGCACCTAACATGGCACCGGGACTGGCTATTGATGGGATAGCAAGCGGAAAAATAGCGGTTTCAGTGCTGTCTCTAACACTTTTAATTTCAGCTTCAGGCTTACTTTCACCAAAGGTCATGGAGAGTGCAAAAATTAATAAAATTAAACCACCTGCTATTTGAAATGCCGAGAGCGGGATCTCAATCACATTCAGTAATTGCTCGCCAGCAACTACAAAAAATAACAGCACTAAAGCAGACACACCCACGGCTTTAAAAATCACTTTACGCTTAAACTTGTCGTCATCTCCACGAGTTACGGCGATAAAAACCGGGATTGTGCCAATTGGATCGATAACCGCAAAAAAGAAAATAAATATAGCTAATAGTTCATGCATTAATGAGTACCTTTTCACTAAATCGGTTAATAAAACGCTGCAACTACAATACAGTATGTTAGTATATCACGGCAGCGTAAGGATGAGAGAAGATGAATATAGAATCACTCGTAAGTAAAGCAAAACAAGTGTGCGACAACCGTGGTGCGCGATTCACACCAATTCGCGAGAAGGTATTTCGTTTATTGGCCAGTGCCCAAGGTGGTGTGGGGGCGTACGATTTACTTGAGCAATTGAAAGTCACTGAAACAGGTGCTAAACCTGCAACGATTTATCGTGCTTTAGACTTTTTAGCCGAACTCGGTTTTATTCATAAAATTGAAAGCACCAATGCATTTATGCTGTGTCATCATTTTGATCATATTCATCCTGTTCAGCTATTAATTTGTGATAGCTGCGGCTTTGTTAAAGAGCTGCACTCAACAGTAATTTCACATGAGCTCAATAACTTGGCAGCCGAAAGTGGCTTTGTAGTTTCCGGGCAAACAATAGAAGCACATGGTAAATGTGACTCTTGCCGAGCATAGATAAGCGACTATAGCTATACTTTGCGTATAACCTTTATCAGCACCAATTTAAGGACATCTAATATGAATGTAGAGTTCATTAATCCCTTTTTAGCTTCTTTGATGAATGTATTGAGCACTATGGCTCAAACTCAGTTAAAACCAGGCAAGCCACGCATTAAAACAGATGAGATAGCCTGTGGTGATGTATCGGGATTAATTGGTATGGTTGGCCCTCAAACTCGCGGTTCATTTTCAATTACCTTCGACGAAGGTTTAGCGCTGACCATTATGGAACGAATGTTAGGCGAACGACCAGACGACATAAATGAAGAAGTAACCGACATGGTCGGTGAAATAACTAATATGGTTACCGGTGGTGCTAAGAATTTATTAGGTGAAAAAGGCTATGATTTTGCCATGGCAACACCCATTGTTGTGTCTGGTAAAAACCACACTATTACTCACAAAAGTGACGGCAAAAAAATTCTTATGCCGTTTACCAGTGACGCAGGTAATGCCAATATTGAAGTGAGTTTTGATAAGCTATGAGCTGGTCGCAAACCACAATTACATTAAAGCCTCGCTCGCGGGGCTTTCATTTAATTGATAACGACATACTCAATCAACTCCCACAAATAAGCCAATTTAAAGTTGGTTTATTACACTTATTTATTCAACACACCTCAGCCAGCTTAACCATTAATGAAAATGCCGATCCTACCGTGCGTATGGATATGGAAAGCCACTTTAATCAATTTGTTCCAGAGCGCCAGCCTTATTACCGTCATGACTATGAGGGCGATGATGATATGCCTGCCCATATAAAAACCAGTACCTTAGGTTGCCAGTTAACTATACCTATTAGCCATGGTCAGTTAGCACTAGGAACTTGGCAAGGAATATACTTAGGTGAGCACCGTGATCATGGTGGTTCAAGGCACATTATTGCAACTTTGCAAGGCGAAGCGTTTTAGATTTTACAACATAGATCATTCGCACACATTGAACATTTCAAAAAAGTTACATAAATTAAATTTATAATGATTCGCGTATGGGTCATTTTTTGCTATTTGAAAATGAATATCTGGAAAGTAAATAAGATTGGAGCGGTACACGAGGCTCGAACTCGTGACCTCGACCTTGGCAAGGTCGCGCTCTACCAACTGAGCTAGTACCGCATTTAATATCGTATTCTAATTTTACTACAATTTCTTTTGGTTAGAAATTGGAGCGGCACACGAGGCTCGAACTCGTGACCTCGACCTTGGCAAGGTCGCGCTCTACCAACTGAGCTAGTGCCGCATTCAAAATAGTCAGTAATTTGTCCGTTGGTGCGCGACGGGTCGCGTTCAACATTCTGGCAACTGAGCTAGTGCCGTATTTAAGGTTCTAGGTTTTGTCAAAATTAAACCTTTTCGCTTTTGACTTTGAATCTTTATTTCTACCCCAATTTCTTTGGTGAGAAATTGGAGCGGCACACGAGGCTCGAACTCGTGACCTCGACCTTGGCAAGGTCGCGCTCTACCAACTGAGCTAGTGCCGCATTCAAAATAGCCAGTAATTTGTCCGTTGGTGCGCGACAGGTCGCGTCCTACATTCTGGCAACTGAGCTAGTGCCGCATTTAAAATAGTCAGTAATTTGTCCGTTGGTACGCGACAGGTCGCGTTCAACATTCTGGCAACTGAGCTAGTGCCGCATTCAAAAAGTCAAAGCCCAAACACACTAACCCCGCGGGGGTTATCGTCTTGAGCGGGGCAGGATTCTACAATAATTAGGGGGCTTTGCAAGTATTTTTTATAAATTAAAAAACTTTTCTCGGTAAACCTTTAATTCCATAATCGAATCTTTAATGTCGTCTAACGCTAAATGCGACCCTTTTTTATTCACTTGAGCCAACACATCTGGTTTCCAACGACGAGCAAGTTCTTTAATAGTACTGACATCTAAATTACGGTAATGAAAAAAATCTTCAAGCTCGCGCATATACTTATTCATAAAGCGACGGTCTTGGCCTATCGAGTTACCACACATAGGTGAAGCACCCGCTGGCACCCATTGCTTTAAAAACGCGAGGGTTTGTTCCACGGCATAAGCTTCATCAAACGTGCTTGCCTTACAGCGAGCCGTTAATCCAGATTTGCCATGCTGAGTTGTACACCACTCATCCATGCCATCCAGTAGTTCATCACTTTGATGAATGGCAATCGTTGGCCCTTCGGCTAATATATTCAGATCAGCGTCAGTGACAACAGTTGCAATTTCAAGTATTTTGTCAGTCTCTGGTTCAAGTCCGGTCATTTCCAGATCGAGCCAAATTAAATTTGATTTATTAATAGTCATAATTACCTTAAACGGTGCTTTTCTTTAGATCCAACGCATTTCGATATATCATATTAGCATCAACCGTCGAGCTAAAGCTTTTTTTGGCAAACTCGGCATTTAACTCAGGTTATAGGCCTCAAGTGGCAAAACAGAAAAAATTAAGTAAAGGCCAATCCCGTAGGATCAAGGCCAATCATCAAAAGCGCTTATCGAATGCCGATAAAAAACCGGCAAAAGTCGGCGCGCAAGAGTGGCAAACAGATAATTTAGGTCAAGTGGAAAATGCGATTGTTATTAGCCGCTTTGGCCAACATGCCGACGTAGAAACCCAAAATGGCGATGTTCTTCGCTGTAATATTCGCCGTACCGTATCGAATTTAGTATGTGGCGATGAGGTATTATTTCGTCGTGCAAAAGTAAGTGAAGGCGATTTAGCGGGTGTTATTGAAGCAACTCAAGAACGTCGTTCACAGTTAACGCGCCCTGATTTTTACGACGGTGTAAAAGTTATTGCCGCGAATATAGACCAAATTTTAATGGTATCAGCAGTATTGCCTGAGTTTACGCCAAGCATTATCGACCGCTATTTAATTGCCTGCGAAGACATGGGCATTGAGCCGATTTTAGTACTTAATAAAATTGATTTAATTGATGAAACTGGTTTAAACGAAATACAACAAATACTCGATATTTACCGTAAACTTAATTACCAGGTGCTGCTAGTTAGTAATATAACCGGCGAAGGCATTAATGAATTAAAAGAAGTACTTGTAGGCAAAAACAATATTTTTGTTGGCCAAAGTGGTGTGGGTAAATCTACCTTAGTTAACACTGTGCTGCCGGATGCTGAAATTTTGACTAAAGAAGTGTCTGAAAACAGCGGTCTAGGCCAGCACACCACCACAGTATCGCGTCTGCATCATTTACCAAGTGGCGGTAACTTAATTGATTCACCGGGTATTCGTGAGTTTGGTTTATGGCATTTAGATGTTGAACGAGTCACTTGGTGCTTTAAAGAATTTAGAGAGTTTATAGGTGGATGCCGTTTTAGAGACTGTAAACACTTAAACGATCCAGGCTGTATAATTCAGCAAGCAGTCGCTGATGGCGATATCTCAAAGTTACGTTTTGAAAGCTATCATCGTATTTTAGAAACCATGGCCGATGGCCGTGCCGGCGCGCGTGCGCCTCGCGTATAATTAGGGAAAAACCTGTGAGTTTAGATAAATTTAAAATCGCCATGCAATATGCTATGCCAAAGCACTTTATTTCTCGTGTAGTAGGTAAGCTTGCAGCTGCAAAAGCGGGCGCATTAACAACAACATTAATTAAATTATTCATTAAACAATACAAAATAAATATGAGTGAGGCTAAATATTCTGATCCAGCTCATTATAAAACTTTTAATGAATTTTTTACCCGTCCGTTAAAAGACGGTGCTCGTCCTATGGTTGAAGATGACGATATTATTATTCACCCTGTTGACGGCGCAATCAGCCAGCTTGGCGATATTGTTGACGGCCAACTAATCCAAGCTAAAGGCCATGATTACAGCTTACAAGCGTTGTTAGGTGGCTCAGAAGACGACACAACACCGTTTTTAGGTGGTAAATTTGCAACTATTTACTTGGCACCAAAAGATTACCACCGTATTCACATGCCAATTGATGGCACGCTAAGCAAAATGATTTATGTACCGGGCGATTTATTTTCGGTAAATCCTCTTACCGCACAAAACGTACCGAACTTATTTGCCCGTAACGAGCGTGTAGTAGCAATTTTTGAAACTGAAATTGGCCCGCTTGCTATGGTCCTTGTAGGCGCAACAATTGTTGCTAGCATAGAAACTATTTGGGCTGGCACAGTCACTCCACCAGCTGGCAGCGATGTGTTTAGCTGGAACTACCCAACTAAAGGCGAAAACGCGATCACCCTTAAGAAAGGGGAAGAAATGGGCCGCTTTAAATTAGGCTCAACAGTTGTGCTTGCATGGGGTGCAGATAAAGCCGATATTTTTGATGATCAACGCCCTGAAACGGTAACTCGTTTAGGCACTGCGTTTGCAAAAATTGATGATTAATAAATAGTACCAGTTGTCAGATCGAAATTAAAAAGCACCGCGTTTATTGTATTGAACGCGGTGTTTTTTTGTAGACGAAGAGCTTGCTCAGGTTAAAAGCGAAGCTGTTCTTTACTCACACTTGCGCACTCTCTACACGCTAAATTTTTAGCCATCTTAAAATGCTGTTGCTTTAAGCTTAATGCGTCAAAGGTTATAAACACACTCCCACCACAATGACCTAACAACATATTAAGAGTTAGCTGTGCCTGCATAGAGCCAATTACACCAAGTAAGGGACTAATAACGCCCGCATTGTCGCAATTAACAACAGGGTTAGCATCATTTTGTGGAAATACGCAGCCATAGCAAGGGCTATCTGTTTGCCTAAAGTCAAAGCCCATTAATTGCCCTTGGGTTGCTAGCGCTGCTGCAGAAATTAGTGGTGTTTTGTTGTTTACGCAAAAACGATTGACGGTGTAACGAGTCGCAAAGTTATCAGAGCAATCAAGTACGATATCGGCGTTACTGAATAGTGCATCACTGTTAGCATCGCTCAACTTTTGCGAGTGAGTCACTATGTTTATTTGATTGTTAAGGCTCGCAAGCACCTTCCCTGCTGCATTTACTTTTTGCTGCCCTAAGTGATTCACTTTATACAGTATTTGCCGCTGTAAATTAGAGAGTTCAACGGTATCGTCATCAATTAATATTAGTGTGCCGATACCAGCAGCTGCTAAATAAAGTAGCGCAGGGCTTCCTAGCCCGCCTGAACCTACCACAGCAACGGTTGCCGCTTTAAGTGTTAACTGCCCCTCAAGCCCCACCTCTTTTAATAATAAGTGGCGGCTATAACGTAGAGTTTCTTTGTCGCTGAGCTGCTGCGTTTGCATGTTAGCAGGCATTCTCATTTATCACCGATTTTAAGGTATTGATTGCCTCTACATAATCATCAGCCTCGGTAATAGCACGTACCACGGCTACACTGCCCACGCCCGTTTTAGCAACCTCTTGCGCCCTATTTAAATCAATTCCACCAATAGCCACAGTAGGATAACTTTGCATTAATGGCACAAATCGAGTTAGTTTTTCAAGCCCTTGTATCTGGCCTGTCATATCTTTGGTGGTAGTAGGGTAAATCGCGCCAAAGGCCATGTAGCTTGGGCGGTAATTATGCGCCCGAAGCATTTCATAAAAGCCATGGGTAGAAAGCCCAAGTCGCAGGCCTGCTTCTTTTATGGCCGCTAAATTTGCGCTCTCTAAGTCTTCTTGTCCTAAATGCACACCATAGGCGCCATGTTTGATTGCCAGCTGCCAGTAATCGTTAATAAACACATGCGCACTGTATTGCTGACCCAGAGCGACCGCGCTTGCGACTAATTGTTCAAGCTCATCTTCGCTTTTATTTTTAGCTCTTAACTGCGCTGTTTTAATACCATTTTGTAAGCATTTTTCTAGCCACTCTACGCTATCGACTACCGCATAAGCGCCAAGCGCTTTGCTTTCACACGCAGCAAAGTCAGCTGCCATATTAAAATCAAGCGGTACATCAAAGTCTAGTTCATCACCCAACCAACTACCCGCTTCAATCACTTGAGGATAGTGCGCTAGGTCAGTCGGAAACGACGTTTGTGCAACAGGGCCGATCCCCTCGCCATAGCGAACTGATTGCTTTAAACCTTGGTTTATATAGGCTTTAGCTAAAATAAATGCATCTTTTAACGGGTAGTCTTTTGCAAGGCATGCAGCAATAACAGACGCCATACTACAGCCAGTGCCATGATTGTGCGGAACCTGAATTTTTTCATTACCCAACCAGTACTCTTCACCACCTTGTGAGCAGTAATCAATACAGTAACCACTTGGGTAATCCCAATGCCCGCCTTTTATAACCACCGCTTTGGCACCCCATGCCATTAGTTTGCTTGCTGCTTCTTTAATTGCTGCGGGGCCAATTAAATACACACCTGTTAATAACTGTGTTTCATGGGTATTAGGGGTAATTACATCCACCAGTGGTAATAGGCATTCTTTAATCGCGCTTACAGTGTCTTCTTCTGTTAGTAAGTCACCGCTTGAAGCAATAGCCACAGGGTCGTACACAATCACCGGCGGGGTTGGCCACTTCGCTTTGTAATGGCTAATATGCTCACTGATCAATTGAATTTGCTGCACGTTAGCTAACATACCAATTTTAATTACTTTGGCTTTCATGTCTTTTTCGAGTGCCAATAACTGCGACTCAATCACATCAGTAGAGACGGCATTAATCGCCTCAACACCTAAACTGTTTTGTGCTGTTAGTGCGGTAATCGCAGTACAACCGTGCACACCAAAGCTTTGCATTGCTTTAATATCAGCTTGAATACCTGCGCCACCGCCGGAGTCTGAGCCCGCAATCGTCCATACTACATTGTTCATAATGACCTACTTCCTAATTTTTTACGTTTGATGCCAAAATGGCATACCCATTGTGGGGGTTGATGGGGCCGCAACGTCTTTTTCTGGCATTGCTTTGGCGTTATAAGCAAAGCGCCCTGCTTCAACCGCTGCTTTAAATGCACGTCCCATGGTAATAGGGCAACCCGCACCCGCTATGGCTGAATTTAATAATACCGCATCATACCCTAATTCTAAGGCTTGGCAGGCATGCGATGGTAAACCTAACCCAGCATCAACAATTAATGTGCTGTTAGGTAAACGCTCCCGTATCGCCTTTAAGTTATAACTATTTAATAATCCCTTACCGGTACCAATTGGCGCGCCCCATGGCATTAGCACCTCGCAGCCTAATTCATCTAAACGTTGGCAAAGCACTAAGTCATCGGTGCAGTAAGGCAGTACTTTAAACCCATCTTTAATTAAAATCTCAGTGGCTTCAAGCAGAGCAAAAGGATCTGGCTGTAAGTTATAGTCATCGCCAATTAATTCCAGCTTTATCCAATCGGTAGCAAATACTTCTCGACACATTTTAGCTAAATTAATGGCCTCTTTAACACTGTGGCATCCTGCTGTGTTAGGTAAAACTTTGAGCCCTGTATTCTTTATAAGTTGCCAAAAATCATCTCCTGCAGCTACGCTTTGCTGGCGACGTAAAGACACAGTAACAATATCCGCTCCTGAAGCATTAATTGCTTTAGTCATCGTCGCGGGAGATGGGTAAAGCGCAGAGCCAATCAGTAATCTACTTGAAAATTGCTCGCCATAAATAGTGATATTATCGGGAGGTAACATAATGGTTACCCTCCTTGAATCGGAGATAACACATCAATGCAATCACCATCATTAAGTGTGTAGTTAGCATGTTGCTCTTGAGGTATAAACTGGCCATTAATGGCTACTGCAAACGGTGCTTTAGCACCATACTCAATTAAACACTGTTTTAGTTCGCTACTTGTTAGGGTGAGCGCTTTACCATTAATTATTATATCCATCATTCCTCACTCTATTCTGGCAACAGCATCAGCAACTAAACTCGGCGCGAGCATGTAGCCATGGCGGTATAATCCATTAATACTAATTACCTGCCCCAGTTGTGTAACTTGTGGGCAGTTATCGCTAAACGCAGGGCGAAGCCCGGTTTGAATATTTAACAGTCGAGCCTCGGCAAAACCGCTGTGCACTGTATAAGCGGCTGAAAGTAACTCCAACGTTGAACGCACCGTTGCCGCTCCGTTATCTTGAGACTCAATTTCGGTGGCACCAATCACATATTCATGATTCGGCTTAGGTGCTATATAAATAGGATAACGCGGATGCATTAACCTCACTGGCCGAGATAAATTAACCTCGGGTGCATAGAGTCTTGCCACTTCCCCGCGCACGCCTCGAAGGGGCTGATCTTGTTTGGCTCCAAGCCCTCTGCAATCAATAATGTAATCAAACTCTCGATTATTCACTTTGTTATCAAAGATGCTGGCGCGCTGATTAAATACAAACTTTACTTTGCGCTTATTTAGCAACCTAAAACTGGCTTTGTAAAAGGCTTGGTTATCTATCTGCGCTTCACCGGGCAAAAATAGGCCTTGGCTAAATCGACCAGCCAGTTCAGGTTCTAGTTGCTCAATTTGCTGTGCATTAATTGCTTGAGCACTAAAATTTAGTAACGGCTTGATTCGCTGTGCAAAGCTTTGTAAGTCGCCTTTATCCTGCGGGTGAGCAATCACTAGGGTACCTTGCTGTTGAAAAAACACCTCGCTATTTAGTTGTTCTAAAATAGCAGGCCAGCGAGTAATAGAATCCACTCCCATTAAAGCCAATTCACGTTCGCACATAACAGACTCAGCTAGGGGGGCTAGCATCGCTGCTGCCACTTTACCGGCACTGTTCTGAGTATGTTCATCATCGGCTTCAAATACGGTAACACGATGTTGCTTACTTAACTCAAGCGCGGCCAATCGCCCGGCTAAACCAAAGCCCACCACAGCAATGTTATAAAACATAAACACTCCTAAATGTAGCTCATAGCCACCAGCTTTCAGCTGTCAGTAAAGCAACTCTTGCCTCTACGCTGCTTACTTTATCGCTGATAGCTGACAGCTAATAACTGAAAGCTGTGCTACAGCGCTTTATGGTAAATCTCTGAGCCTGTTTGCTTAAACTCTTCAGATTTGGCTTTCATCTCGGCCTCAACATCAACCATTTTGATTTCAATGGCATCACCCACGTTATTAGGATCAATACCGTGCGCTTCTAGATCTTTGGCGTAGTCGCGTACTTCTTGGGTTATTTTCATAGAACAAAATTTAGGGCCACACATAGAACAAAAATGCGCCACTTTGCCTGATTCTTGCGGCAGTGTTTCATCATGATATTCACGGGCGCGAACAGGGTCTAAACCAATATTAAACTGGTCATGCCATCTAAATTCAAAGCGCGCTTTTGATAGCGCGTTATCTCGCTCTTGTGCACCTGGGTGACCTTTCGCTAAATCGGCGGCATGAGCGGCAATTTTGTAGGTAATAAGGCCTTCTTTAACGTCTTCTTTATTTGGCAAACCTAAATGCTCTTTAGGTGTTACGTAACACAACATCGCACAGCCATACCAAGCAATCTGCGCTGCACCAATACCCGAGGTTATATGATCATACCCTGGGGCAATATCTGTGGTCAGTGGGCCTAAGGTATAAAATGGCGCTTCGTCGCAATGTTTAAGCTGCTCATCCATATTGGCTTTGATCATATGCATAGGCACATGTCCAGGGCCTTCTATGAACACTTGTACATCGTGTTTCCAGGCTATTTTTGTCAGTTCGCCTAAGGTACGCAGCTCACTAAATTGTGCTTCATCGTTAGCATCCGCAATAGAACCTGGGCGCAGGCCATCACCGAGAGAAAAACACACATCGTATTGTTTTAAAATTTCACAAATATCTTCAAAGTGAGTGTATAAGAAGTTTTCTTTGTGGTGCGCTAAACACCATTTAGCCATAATTGAGCCACCACGTGACACAATACCGGTTACGCGTTTTGCTGTCATTGGCACATAACGCAATAGCACACCAGCATGAATGGTAAAGTAATCAACGCCTTGTTCTGCTTGTTCAATCAGGGTGTCGCGAAATATTTCCCAGGTTAGGTCTTCTGCTACGCCATTGACTTTTTCAAGTGCTTGGTAAATTGGAACAGTACCAATAGGGACTGGCGAATTACGCACCAGCCATTCACGGGTTTCGTGAATGTAACGTCCTGTTGATAAATCCATTACGGTGTCAGCACCCCAGCGGGTTGACCACACCATTTTTTCAACTTCTTCTTCGATAGATGAGCCCACTGATGAATTACCTATATTGGCGTTAACTTTAACTAAAAAGTTACGACCAACAATCATAGGCTCGGTTTCTGGGTGATTAATATTGTTAGGCAAAATAGCGCGTCCACGAGCAATTTCATCGCGAACAAATTCAGGAGTAATAAACTCAGGGATACTCGCGCCAAACGACTCTCCTTTATGCTGCGCAGCTAATAACTCTTCACGTATTTGCGCGCGCCCCATGTTTTCACGTATCGCTACATATTCCATTTCTGGGGTGACTATCCCTTGGCGGGCATAATGCATTTGGGTGACATTTTTACCTGCTTTTGCACGGCGTATTTTTGGAAGGTGTTCAAAGCGAATATGATCTAGCCCATCATCAGCCATACGCTGCTGTGCAAACTGTGAGGTTACCGACTCGAGTACTTCGGTATCATTACGGCTCTCAATCCATTGTTCACGGTATTTATTAAGTCCCTTGCGCACATCCAATTTAAATTCAGGATCGGTATACGGGCCTGATGTATCGTAAACACGCAGTGGTGCATTTGACTCATACACTGGGTTTTGTTCATCACCACCAATAAAAGTATCGCTCAATGTGATTTCACGCATACCCACACGTACATTTTCTTGCGTGCCTTCAACATACACTTTATGAGAACTTGGGAATGGTTGCCCTGTAAGGTTATAAATATAATCTGATGCGGCCGCACGAGTTTCGCGACGGGTGGCTTTATTTGTTGTATTTGACATGACTTACCTCATTGCTAAAGGGTTGTCTTGTCAGATATTCCGCTGAGGAATAGAGAAAGATCGTAAAGTAGCTTTATGCGACTTTGCGGCCTAAAACGGATGTTGCTTTTTTGTGCGCATAAAAAAGACGCACAAGCGTCCTAGTTAGGCAGCTTGTTCCCTACGCAGGTATTAACCTGATCAGGTTCACGGATCCCGCTTTCGCGATCTCAGCCTAAATAAAACTTAGGCACTCCGACAAGTATTTGAATTGTTCGTTGATTTGATAATGTTTTGATCAAATCTGCGATGAGTGTACGTCAGTTGAAAATTCCCTGCAAGGGGCTGTTTTTCAAAACTCAAAAATTATTTTGGGATAAACACAAATTTTTGTTCAGCTTGCATTACCAATGTTTGGTCTTGCATGTTAAGCACTGCACCTTGCTGCAGAGCTTGTAAAAACTGTTGTTCAAACTCATCCAGTTCAGGGCCACATGATTTACGTGTCATACCTAATTTGCTTACGCTCAGGCTACTGTCTTCAAGTGAGCCTTCACCAAAAAACTTATTACATCCGGCAAAGCCGTTTATTTGTAGCGCTTCTATAAAACTCATTGATGCTTTAAAGGACGCGGGAATAGCCAAATCATCAACCTTTGATAATTGCCATTGTGTATATTTTAGCTGCTCAGTGGTAACTGTCCCTGTTGATGCGCAACCAACACATAAACCGATTACGAGCATCGGTATTGCTGCTAATTTCATGTTACTACTAACTTATTGTCTAATTAATGTAATAGTATCAATATTTGTCAGGTTTATCCGTTAAAAATGCATATTTTAAATGTAAATTTTTGTTTAAAAGTTACGCTATTTAGCACTATGCAACGGCGTGGAATAAGTTATCTATCTGTGGTGGTAAAAATGGACGACCTTTCTCATTAACCGATGTACCAATAACTAAGGCATTGAGCATCACTTTTTCATCTTGTTTGCACACTACCGTTTGTTTAAATGCAAACTTAAGACGACTAATACGCACAGGCTCTACCGCCACATAAAACTCATCCCCTGGTAGTAGGGAATGTTTGTAATCCATTTCACTGCGTATCACCACTAAGTTAATTTTATCTTTCGCAAGTTGTGCAAAATCAACGCCGTGTGCGTATAAAAACTCGTGGCGAGCGTGCTCAAGATAATTAAAATAAACACTGTTATTCACAATACCTTGTAAGTCACATTCGTAGTCGCGTACCTTAAAGTCTACTTTAAAGGTCATATTAGTAATCCCAATTATTTAACGTATAATTGCCGCGTTTATAGCACAAGTGTTGAAATAATTGCTACCATACAAGTCCCTAAAATGGAGTTAAGTAACCTAATGAACTTACGTTTGTCTTTAATTACAGCCACGTTATTACCCCTGCTCGCAGCACCTATATATGCTAACGCAGATGACACCGAACTAGAGAAAATCATTGTTACCGGTGACTTTCAGCAAGAAAGCATTCAAACATTAAGCGCCAGTGCCAGCTTATTTTCTGAAAATGAAATGAATCAACGTGGTGCAACGTATTTAGACGAAATGTTAGCCAGTGCAGCCAATGTAAATTTTGCTGCTGGTGCGTCTCGCGGTCGTTATATTCAAATTCGCGGTGTCGGTTTACGCTCGCAATTTGTTGATCCGATAAATCCATCTGTGGGCTTAGTAATTGACGGTATTAATTATTCAGGCTTAGGTGGTAGTTCATTATTGTTTGATATTGACCAAGTAGAAATTTATCGCGGTCCTCAAGGTACACGTTTTGGTGCAGATGGCATGGCGGGCATGATCCAAATGCAATCAGCTAGTGCAACCAGCGATCCTAGCTTAAAATTACATTTAGGCGCTGGCACTTATAACAGCCACGAAGCAGGCCTTGCTGCTAGTACCGGTTTAACAGATGACACCAGTGCCCGCGTTAGCTACTTTCGCAGAAAGTCTGACGGCTACGTAGACAACCTTTATTTAGATAAACCCACTCAAGATCAAGATGAGCAAGTTGCACGCTTTAAATTAAACAGCCAACTCACAGCTCATTTAAATTCAGAACTTAACCTGCATTATATTGATATTAATAACGGCTACGATGCATTTACTCTTGATAATTCTCGCAACAGCCTTGCTGATCAACCAGGCGAAGATAATCAACAAAGTTATGCTATTGGCCTGAATAATACTTACACTGGTTTTGATGCCTTTGATGTCAACTTAAACCTTTCAGCCATTGATACAGAACTTTTTTATAGCTTTGATGAAGACTGGGTGTGTAACGATACTAATAAGCCGCAATTATGTGCCGCCGGTTTACATCCTGATGGTTATAGTTCAACAGATATTTATAGCCGCGATCGTGATGATCAAGCGCTCGATCTGCAATTTACTGGTAAAGCAGGTAACTGGGTTGCGGGTATTTACTATCAAAACCGTGATGTGGATTTAGAGCGTCAATATACGTGGTTAGCCAACCCGTTTGCTTCAACCTATGAAACTAATAACATTGCAGCTTATGGCCAATTAGCCACAGCAATTGGCCCAAAAACTACGCTTATTACTGGTTTACGAGTTGAGCAATATCAAGGAGATTACACCGATAGTAACGGTTTTATTGAAGAAACTGACGATATTATGCTCGGTGGTAAAATTGCACTTGAATACCAAGTTATTGACCGTACCATGATTTACACCAGTATCACCCGCGGTTACAAAGCTGGTGGTATTAATTCAGAAGCGCTAGCAAAAGCAAAAGATGAAGGTTTAAGCTTAGATGCTGATTTTTTCAAACAGCATACCAGCTTTGATCCAGAATACTTGTGGAGTGGTGAGTTTGGCGTTAAAGGTTCATCGCTAGATGACAAGTTTACCCTGCGCTTAGCGGCGTTTTATATGCACCGCGATAATATTCAATTAAAGTCGTGGCAAGTATCAGATCAACAATTTACCGGTTATGTCGCCAATGCCAGCTCTGGCAGCAACTACGGTCTTGAAATTGAAGGCAGCTACTTACTTACTGATAATTTACTCATTAGCGGTAGTGCTGGCTATTTAGATACGAAAATAAACGACTTTGTCACTAAATCGGGCTTAAACCAAGATGGCCGCGAGCAAGCACAAGCGCCTAAATATCAATACGCATTTAGTGCACGCTACAATGTTACTGATGAGCTATATGCTATGTTAGGTGTTGAAGGTAAAGATGATTATTACTTCTCAGACAGCCATAATGCACAAGCTCCAAATACAAACTTAGTAAATGCGAGCCTTGGCTACGAAGCAGAAAACTGGGCTGTTCGTGCATGGGCACGTAATGTGTTTGATGAAACCGTTCCAACTCGCGGTTTTGAATTTGGTAACAACCCGTTAGATGGTTATACAAGTCAAACTTACATTCAACTAGGTGAGCCACGTGTGGCCGGCGTTACGTTTACGCTTAATCTGTAATACAGCGAACCAGTTGTCAGTTCGAGAATAGAAAACACCGCGTTTAATGCAAACGCGGTGTTTTTTATCTGATAGCTGACCGCTAAAAGCAATTAGCTGCTTTAAGCTCTGGCCACATCAAACGCAATCACTTCTTTTATTTTTTGTTTATTGGTTGCTAGCATCACGAGTCTATCAACCCCTAATGCAACCCCCGCACATTGTTCTAAACCATGTTCCAATGCCGCAATTAAACGCGTATCCATAGGAACTTGCTTTAAGCCGTTAGCAGCACGATAGACGTTGTCTTCGTTAAACCTTTTTGCTTGTTCTTTAGCATTAGTGAGCTCATTAAAGCCGTTAGCCAGCTCCATATTTTTATAATACAACTCAAAGCGCCCTGCTACTCGCTCATCGTGTTTACAAATTTGTGCCAGTGCCGCTTGTGATGCCGGAAAGTGATACACAAAACATGGCTTATCTTGTCCTATTGTTGGCTCTACTTTCATACAAAATAATAATTGCAGCAAGGTATCTTTATGAGTCTCGTTTTTAGCAATATCAGCAAAGCCATGTTCGCATGCGAGTTGTTGTAACTGCGTGATAGATACAGTTAATGGATCGACTCCTAACGCGCGTTCAAATGCCTGTTGGTAGGTAACGCGCTCTGCAGGAGCAACCTCAAGAATGAGCTGCATTAGCTCATCTATTTCGTCCATTAAAGCAAATTCGTCAAACCCAGGCCGATACCATTCAAGCATAGTAAATTCAGGATTATGATGACTCCCTGCTTCTTCATTTCTAAATGCCTTACAAAGCTGAAAAATAGCGCCTGAGCCGGCCGCTAACAAGCGTTTCATCGCAAACTCTGGAGATGTTTGCAAAAACAGGGGTAGTCCACCAGCATGGCCTGGGCCCACAAATGTAGTATTAAAGCTGGCTAAATGCACATCGGTTACACTGGCAGCACTTAAACTCGGTGTTTCGACTTCCATTACATTACGCTCATAGAAGAATTCACGAATGCTGCGCATAATTGCTGCGCGTTGCTTAAGTATTTCTATGCTGGCACTCGGCGCCCAAAGATCTGCTGACATATTTTCTCCAAAAAAAATCCCAGCTTAAGCCGGGATTTAATTAATAAGGCGTGTTACTGCTTACTTAACACGGCTCACGTATTCACCATTACGAGTGTCTACTTTAATTACTTCGCCAATTTGTACGAATAATGGAACACGTACTACAGCACCTGTGCTAAGCGTTGCTGGTTTACCACCTGTGCCCGCTGTATCACCTTTAAGGCCCGGATCAGTTTCAGTGATCTCAAGCTCAACAAAGTTTGGTGGAGTTACAGCAATTGGGCTGCCGTTCCATAATGTAATAGTACATACATCGTTTTCAACTAACCATTTTCCAGCATCGCCCAGTGCTTTTTCGTCAGCAGCGATTTGTTCAAATGTTTCATTGTTCATGAAATGCCAAAATTCACCGTCTGTATATAGGTACGCTAAATCGGTATCCATTACATCAGCACCTTCAACCGATTCACCCGATTTAAAGGTTTTTTCAAGTACCTTGCCAGAGATAAGCTTACGGATACGAACACGGTTAAACGCTTGGCCTTTACCCGGTTTTACCATTTCATTTTCTAAGATACTGCAAGGTTCGCCGTCCATCATAATTTTTAGGCCGCCCTTGAACTCGTTGGTGCTATAATTCGCCATCGTTTCCTCTATTTATATTTTTCGAGTAATCTACGTGCCAATGATACAAAGAAATGAAGCAAATTTGCATAAAAACTGGCAAAAAGAATTAGCAAATGTAGTTACCTGCCCAAAAGTGTTGTTAGAAATGGTTGGTTTATCGAGCCAAGTCCATGAAAACGACATAAAAGCTCGTAGCTTGTTTCCTGTTCGTGTGCCATTGCCTTTTATAAAAAAAATTCGTCATGGCGATGCAAATGATCCTTTATTGCTGCAAGTTATGCCTCGCCATCAAGAATTTTTAACTAAGTCGGGGTTTAATAAAGATCCGCTACTTGAGCAAGATAACAATCAACCAGGTCTGTTACATAAATATAAATCACGTGTTTTAGTCATGTTTAAAACTGGTTGTGCGGTAAATTGCCGCTACTGCTTTAGACGCCATTTTCCTTATCAAGAAAACCAGTTAAATAAACGCAGCCTTATTGATGCATTGAGCTATATACAAGCTGATAAAAATATTAACGAAGTGATTTTAAGTGGTGGCGATCCACTAATGGCCAAAGACGATGCTATTAGTTGGTTTTTAGATGAGCTTGAGCAAATACCACAAATAAAACGGATGCGCATACACAGCCGCTTACCTGTTGTGATCCCTGCACGCATTACTGAACAATTATGTGAAAGATTAGCAAAGTCACCACTAAAAATTATATTCGTGAATCATATTAACCATGCTAACGAAATAGATAGTGACTTTAAAAACGCCATGAAAATGCTAAAACAAGCCAATGTACTGTTATTAAATCAGGCGGTTATTTTAAAAGACGTGAACGATACAGTTGATGCGCAAATAAACTTAAGTGAAGCGTTGTTTGATGCAAATGTATTGCCTTATTACTTACACTTACTAGATAAAGTAGAAGGCGCAAGTCATTTTGATATAGATGAGGCACAAGCCATAAAAATAATGGCAGAGCTTTTAGAGGCCCTGCCAGGATTTTTAGTGCCTAAACTAGTAAGAGAAATAGGAGGCCAAAAAAGTAAAACCCCTATTGACCTCAAATTGGTTTAAACATAAACGTTTACATTATTCCCAAGTGTTGCAGTAACCGACTTAGCCGGTGTTTGTGCACTTGAGGTTTGTGTAGCACCTTCAATAAGCGCAAGTGCAGCGGCGCCATCAGCTTGCTGTTGCTTTTTAGATAAAGCAGCAGTTAAAACCTCTGCGCCTTGGCCTGCACCAGGGATTGTAGGTAGATTTCCACCTGATATATTCATAACTCACACCTGACATTTAAATGTAATACACGTATTATAGTCGTTGAATTGGTAAATTACTTTACCAACCCACTTAAGTATTTATCGGCAACATTGCACTAAGCTTTAGGAAAACCATGGATTCTATAATTGAACAACTCAACGCCAACTTAAAAATTGTTTACCGTCAGGCGCTTGATGCTGATAAAAAACTCGATGAGTTACAACAGCAAGGCCACGGAAAATTTAAAGCCTTATTTGCCGAGGACGCTGGATTTAGCTTTGAAGCTAAACGCTTTAAGCCGTACGTTTTAGACGTTGCCGCTGATGTAGAAAGCTTATCAAGCGACGGTTTAGACGAGGAAAAGCTAAAACAAGCAGTTATTAAACTACAAAACTTATTAACCTTGTTAGCGACCTTTAAATAAAAATGAGCGACTGCTTTGCAAAGCGTCTACCAAAAGTAGATGCTTTGCATTATTAGCTTTAGCTTACTTGATACGCGGTAAAATTTGTTCACCAAACCACTCTGTTAATAAGCGTTTTTCGTAGTAAAATGCTTCATCTCGACCCATTTTAATTTTATCCATAAAACCCATATCTTTTAAGCTTACGTTATCTTCTTGTGCAACAACGCCACTTTCATCACTAAGCACATAATTAAATTCAATGCGTGGAAAGTGAATAGGTTTTACCACTCGGATTTCGTTAACACCGCCATAGCGTACGTCTCCGGCTAAATCTAAATCGGTGACTTCAATTTTTAAACTGTAGTTTTTAGGAAGTTGCTCGCTGAGCTTTGCAAAGTGTTCATCAATACTTTTGGCTATTTGCTTATGGTATGAGCCTTTAGTTTGGTTTGATGGGCGTACATCGCGATAATCATTAAAGTCATGCCATTTCACTTGAGCCTCACCCGCGCAAACAACACTCGGTAGTGCAATACACATCAACATTGCTATTTTTTTAACTAAGTTCATACGTTTCTCCAACGAGTATTTTGATCATTGTGATCAATTGAATATTTTACAAATCGCTATACATCACTTTAGCAATTACATATGAACTATAACTTAATCTTTACGCTGAGGTGTTATTAAAATTGCACAAAATGTAATCGAAAGTACGGTTTACGATCATACTATTACAAAGCAAATAAAATAATACATGTAAAAACTCATTATTTATGGTGAAATTAGGGTAATTGAACAGAGGTTTCCAAGGAGCATTCATGGCAATTTTAGTAACCGGTGGCGCAGGCTATATTGGCTCACACACCGTTTTAGAACTTTTACAGCAAGGCAGCGACGTTATCGTTATCGATAACTTAAGTAACTCCTCTGAAGAGTCACTTGAGAGAGTGAAAAAAATAACCGGTAAAGCAATTACTTTTTATCAAGGTGATATTTTAGATAAATCCTTTTTAGACTCAGTATTTGCAAAACATAACATTGATAGTGTAATTCATTTTGCAGGTTTAAAAGCGGTTGGTGAGTCGGTAGCCAAACCAATCGCGTATTATCAAAATAACGTACAAGGCACATTAACACTAGTTGATGCTATGCGTGACGCGGGTGTGTTTAAACTGGTATTTAGCTCATCTGCAACAGTTTATGGTGACCCTGCAAGCTTACCAATACGCGAAGACTTCCCCGTTGGCGGTACAACTAACCCATATGGTACGTCTAAACTAATGGTTGAAATGATGCTGCAAGATATCGCTAAATCAGATGAGCGCTTTGCGTTTGCTATTTTGCGCTACTTTAATCCTGTTGGTGCACATGAGTCAGGTTTAATTGGTGAAGATCCTAATGGCATTCCTAATAATTTACTGCCTTTCATTTCACAAGTTGCGGTTGGTAAATTAAAGCAGCTCGCTATATTTGGCGATGATTACGACACGGTAGATGGTACTGGCGTTCGCGATTACATTCACGTTGTAGATTTAGCCTTAGGGCATTTAAAAGCGCTTGATAAAATAGCCGCAGAAACCGGCGCACTTATTTATAACCTTGGTACCGGTAACGGCTATTCAGTATTACAAATGGTCAATGCGTTTATTAAGGCTAGCGACCAAGCTATCCCTTATGCGGTGTCACCTCGTCGCCCTGGTGATATTGCAGCCTGTTATGCTGCGCCAGAAAAAGCGCTTAGTGAACTAGGCTGGCAAGCCGAGCGTGGTATTGATGTCATGATGCAAGATACTTGGCGCTGGCAGTCAAATAATCCAAATGGATATAAGTCATAAAGGCTTCTTTAAGTTATCAGCTTAAAATTAAAACACCGCATTTAAATTAAATGCGGTGTTTTAATGTTGTACTTACCAATTTTGCATTTCTACAATCCGTGACTGGGTTCGCGCATATTCAAAACTTAATTTTTTACCTTGGTATAACTCGTTAATGTCGGCCTGTGCATTAATAACCAGTAATTTATGGCAATCATAAAACTCATCGACTAAGGCAATAAAACGCCTAGCTTCATCATCGAGCGTATGCTCATCTAACTGCTGCTTTTCGCGCTGATAGCTATCTTCTATACCATGTACAATAACTTTACCAGTTGCCTCTTTTCCCATTATTGGCACATTCGCGATGTATAGTACCGAAAACTGTTCTGCTAAAAACATATAGTCATTGGCGCTACGAGGGCCTGAGCACAATGCCATAAAATCAATCAGTAAAGCATCGTCAGTTTTTAATAAATAAGGAAGCACTCGGCCATGCACAGTTATTGTATTATTACGCATTGCTTGAGGGTGTGCGGATAAAAACCCAGCCTCAAATTCAACACCGGGCAAGTTAATAAAATAATGACGACTACTTCTGCCGTACCTGAAGCGGTGGTCTTCCTCCCCCGCTACGTTAATTACACGACAATGTTCATTTATTAAATCGATAGTTGGTAAAAATCGCGCGCGTTGCAGACCGTTGTAATAAAGTTGCTCCGGTTTTGCGTTAGAGGTTGCTACTAGCACCACGCCTTGTTCAAATAAAGCGTTAAATAACCGAGCCATGATCATGGCGTCACCAATATCACTAACAAAAAACTCATCAAAGCACAGCACTTTTATCTTTTTGGCCCACTGTTTAGCAATTATTTGCAGCGGATTTTTATCCCCTTGTAACTTGGCCAATTGAGCATGAACTTTTTCGATAAAATGATGAAAGTGCAGGCGCTGCTTTTTCTCTGTGGGTAAGTTTTCATAAAATAAGTCCATCAACATAGATTTACCTCTACCAACCGGGCCATATAAATATATTCCCCTTATTGAAGGTGCTTTTTGCCACCAGCTTGCAGGCTGATTTAATTGCTCACTTAAAGACTGTAACGCACTCACGGCTTGGTGTTGCGCCGCATCGAAATCAAGCTCTCCTGATGAAACCTTGCTATGGTACAGGCTTAAAATTTCTGTACTGGGCTCTGTCATGGTATTTCACTATCCGCTATACTCGCGGCCATTGTAGCCGACTAAAAATGTGAACAACATGAAATTTCCTTGCCGTTTAGATAAATTTATTAGCCATTTAGCAGAGTTACCACGCTCAAAAGCCCGCGCAGCAATAAAAAGCCAAGCGGCTAGCGTTAATGGCGAGGTGATCACGGCATTCGACTTTCAAGTTACTCAGCAAGATGACGTGTTATTTCATGATCAGCCATTAGTGTTTTTAGGTAAACGCTACTTTATGCTCAATAAGCCGGTAGGTTATGTATGCGCTAATTCAGATGAGTTACACAAAACCGTATTTGATTTGCTTGATGAGCCAAACATGGCCGACTTTCACATTGCCGGGCGTTTAGACATAGACACCACAGGCCTAGTGCTTATTACTAATGATGGCGACTGGTCACACAAAATTACCTCGCCTAAAAAGAATAAATTTAAAACCTACTTGGTTGAAACTCAAGAGCCGATTACCGATGATGCACTGCAGCAATTACGCGACGGTGTGCAGCTTCACAATGAAAAAGATTTAACTCGCCCTGCTATTGCTGAGCGCTTAGGGAATTATGGTTTACGCTTGTCTATTTCTGAGGGGAAGTATCACCAAGTAAAACGTATGCTAGCAGCGGTAGATAACAAAGTAGTTGAACTACATCGTGAACAAATTGCGGGTATAAAGTTAGGTGAAGATTTGGCTGCAGGTGAATACCGCCCATTAACTGCCGCAGAGATAAAACTGTGAGGTTGTTTAGGTGTTAGGAAATGGTTCACGAGGTTCGGGCTGTTCACCTGCCGTTATAGGCTCGATGCTCGTTGCCTTCTATAATCTTGCCTAATCTCTGTTCTTACGATTTAATCTGCACTAAATCAAAGTCTGTCATCCCAGGTACAATCGCTTGCAGCCGAGACTCAGTAATATCTAGAGAGTTTAAACATTCACAATATTCAGAGGCTTTAAGTTCTAATTGATGGGCTTTTTTCTGTAACGACTTATCGATTTCTTTGGTGATGATATCCATGCGTTGCCCCATGTCGTTCATGCGGTCTTCTATATTGCCTTCTCGAGATTTAAACGCATCCCCAAGCGACATTAAAATAGCACCCAAAGAGCCATGTACTGCGGAGTGTATTTTTTGACTAATTTCTTTAGTAAAAAAATCATCAATTTGGGAAAGCGATTGAGGCGCTATAAAAAAGAAATCGTCGCCACGTTTAAACTTATCCATAAGTGCGCGTTCTACATATTGTAATTGCGTTTTTAGCACTTCGGGTTCTTTATCTGACATGCCCTCAACAACATGCTCAATAGCACTGAGTCCTAGGTTAACGCCATCGGTTGCTAAATCAACCAACTCAGGAACTGTTTGACGAATACCATTGCTAAATTGTTCTAGCACTTTGCTTTCGTCGGTGCTTAAGTCGACCCAGTAGCCTCGAATAAACAATTGATTATTATTGTTAATTTGCACCCTGGTTTGGCCTTTATCAACAATACGGATCACATCATCGGTAATAATTAAACCATGACGAAGTTCAACATCACATTGTTTTTGTGCGATTGCATTGGAGCTTAAAAGTGCCATTGATAACGCCAATATCGAACGAGATAAAAACGCCATAAACACCTCAAAAAGACTAAAATAGGGGGTGGCTAGATTAACAAAAAACCAACTTTATGCAAGCAAAAGTAACAGCCTAAAAACAAGGCACCATGAAACGTAACGTTTACACAGCGCCTTTATTCTCTGGCTTGTACTATTAAATAGGTGAGCCTGGTGGTATTGGCAGGGCTTTAAAATTGTCAGGCCACTGCCCTGTTGTTAAAAACTGATTAATTTGCGACGCTAAATAATTTTTAAATGCACTGTCACCCACTTCAGGATGGCCTAGCAAAGAGTGCTGATTAAACTCATCAGCAAGCTTGCTTAAATAGAAATGTAGTTGCGCTTGCACTTCAGGGCTTAAACCGTCGTTAGCCACAAGATCAGCCATGGTTTTTGCCGTTAAGTACTGTACTCGCTGTGTTACTTTTCCTGTCATGGTGGCAGGTGCTGATACATTAAACACCTGTTTGTTTAACTGTTTAAGTAGCTCATCTAGACTATAAAAGCGGTTATCTCGTGCTTGTTGCTGCGCTAATCGATTTAATCGTTGAGTATTAAGTAATAGCGATAGGCTATGCTGCGCTGCCACTTCAGGTAATGCAAGTGCATCCATAGTTAAGCCGGTACGACCCACTATACTTTCTCGTGATTTAGACTCGCCATACGCCTTTGGTACAATCAAAGACAGTATCGACTCTGGCAGCGTTAAATTAGTTGCTTTTAGGGTGGCTAAAATAGCATTAACGGCTTGTTGCTGAGCCTCTTTAGCTACAACTTGGGCGCCTTTAACGGGTGCATCACTGCGAATTTCATAGTCATAATCAACGCCCGCAATAAGCTTTGCAACCGCTTCAACTTGATAACGGTGGAATAAGTAAAGTGGCACTAGCTTTTCTTCTAACTGCGACAGTGCAACCCCAGTTTTTATATTGTTAATACCAAACTGCCCTAGCGCCTGCTTTCGCACATCAAGTACTCTAAGTAATTCTTCACTTGGATTACTGCCATTATCCCAAAGATGCGCTGTAGGGTGAGCCCCACCTTTGGCACGGGCATCACTGTCAGAAATAAACGCTAAACCTTGTGCTTTATTTTGCTGCAAAATAGCAGCGAGTGCTTCGCTTTCATCTTGGCCGGTAAAATCACTGTAGCCATATTTAATCACTTGCGTATCCCATGCGCCCATGCCTTTAGCATAACCTTGAGATACATCTAACTGACCATTATCTGCAAAGCTCAATAACGGATGCGGATAATCCATCACCGAAGCTCGATTACTTACTGACGCAGCAAAGTTGTGCGCAATACCTAGTGTATGACCAATTTCATGAGCACTGAGTTGACGAATACGATCAAGTGCCATTGCATGTAAAGTACCTGCCACTTCATTGCCTTTTAAATAAGGCGCAGCGAGTGATTCAGCAATAAGGAGATCTTGACGCACTCGCAGCGACCCTAGTGTCACATGGCCTTTAATAATTTCACCTGTACGTGGGTCTATAATTGAACTGCCATAAGACCAACCTCGGGTTGCACGATGCACCCATTGAATAACGTTGTAGCGCACATCCATAGGATCTGCATTACTTGGTAGCACTTTAACTTTAAAGGCATTTTTATAGCCTGCAGCATTAAAAGCGTCATTCCACCATTGCCCGCCATCTAATAAAGCCGTTTTTACTGGTTCAGGTACCCCTGGATCTAAGTAATAAACAATAGGCTCTACTGGCTCACTAACTGCTAGGCTTGGATCTTTTTTTGCTAAACGATGACGCGGAATGTAACGCACGTACATAGACTCATCGAGCCCTGCTGCATAATTTTTATGCTCCACACTCCAATAACCCGATTGCGGGCTAAATTTTCGTGGCGTGTAATTATCATCAGGCAATTGAATAAGTGAATGGTGCATGTGCACACTCAAAGCGTAAGGATCAGCACTCACTTGGCGAACGTATTTACCTGGTTTAGACCCTTTAAAGGTGAGAATGGCTTCAAGTTCAGTATTTTTCAAAAATGCTTTTGAGCGATTCATAAATACCGCACTGCGTGACTCATCAAGGCTAAACTGCCCTTGCTTGCGCGCAGCTAAATTACGGCTTACGCCATGTACGTCACTCAGTAAATAAGGGGTGTAATCTATTAATGCAGCATTGTCATCTTGAGCGACAACTTTAAAACCCGCCAAAATGCTGGATGCAAACGCTTCTTTTACGCTTTGCTGCTCTGCTATATTACTCGTGTTTGCACGGTAGTAAGTATTTACGGCACGTAACATCACCTTGTTGCCAAAGCGCTCAAACTGTACCAAATAGGTACCGCCTAATTGGCCTCTATCTAAACCTATATCGTTAGAGCCAACGCCATAAGGCAAGCTATGCTGTAGTAAAAATTGTTGCTCAAGTTTATCAACTTTTAAATACACATTGCCGTTTTGGGTATCGTAAAAGAAAGAAAAATAACCAGGGAAATGGTTCATTTTTTCAGTAAATTCGTCAATAGACTTAATTGCTGCGTGCGCTTGAGTTATCATACAGAGCAGCACAGTAAAGAGTATGTAACTTAATCGTGATATTTTTTGCATAATCTTATCTTTGTTATTAGCGTTTTAAATGCGATGTAGGTACCCCATTATAGGGGGTTATTTATACAATACAGTTATTTAAGACGAATTTCAGCGCTCTAAACTAATCTCTCTCACATTATGATTAGTTTTAACACGTTATCAGGAAAAAAGAATGCGTAGACTCCCACCAGTATTACTAGAAGATGGCTGTTCAAGAGAACTTTTGTCGTTAATTCGTACTATTTTAGCGGCATGTAAAGAAATTTCATTTCGCGTCGGTCAAGGTGAATTATCGGGCGTATTAGGCTCAACCCTCGATGAAAATATTCAAGGCGAAACACAAAAGAAACTCGATGTACTGTCTAATCAGTTATTAAAAGATATATTGCTGGAGTCAGGCACAGTTAAAGCGATTGCCTCTGAAGAAGAAGATTATACTGTTGCCGGTAACCCAGATGCCGAGTACATTGTTGCATTTGATCCACTTGATGGCTCGTCAAATACCGATATTAACTCACTTGTAGGTACTATTTTTTCTATTATGAAAGCACCTGTGGGCTCAGATGCTGCTGATGAAAAGATTTTTATGCAACCTGGGCATCAACAAGTGGCTGCAGGTTACGTACTGTATGGCCCATCAACTATGCTTGCGCTAACAACGGGTAAAGGTACACGCATGTTTACCTTAGATAAAACCCAAGGTAGCTTTTTACTTACTCAAGATTTTGCCGCTATTCCTGCTAAAACTAATGAATTTGCAATTAACGCCTCTAACCAGCGCCACTGGGAACCAGCGATGCAAAACTACATTAATGACTTACTTGCCGGAGATACAGGCCCTCGCGCTCAAAACTTCAATATGCGTTGGATTGCTGCAATGGTTGGCGATGTTCATCGTGTACTTAGCCGTGGTGGTTTATTTACTTACCCAACTGACACTAAAGATCCTAATAAACCTAATAAACTGCGTTTACTGTATGAAGCAAATCCAATGGCAATGCTAGTAGAGCAAGCAGGTGGTATTGCTTCAACAGGCACTGAGCGTATTATGGATATTCAGCCTGATGCTATCCATCAGCGAGTTGCGGTTATTTTAGGCTCTAAAGACGAAGTAGAAACTTGCTTGAGCTATCATAAGTAAACTTTAAGAACAGGTTTTAGGTTTCAGGTGTCAGCTAGAGATTAGCCCAGTAGTGGTTACTAACATCTGAAAACTGTTGCTTAAAACCTTTCATACTTTCTGATAACCACCGGCTACTGTTGTAACAGCTTTAACAACTGTGCGAGCTTTTGATGAGTCAACTCGCCCATTTGCTCGCTATTACTTAGCGCGTAAATAACACCTTCATGCTCAGCGCAATTTATGTCATCTCGCGACTCAATAACATTTGCCCACAGCTGTAAATCGTCTATATCAATTTCTTTATTGAAACAACGCGTAAGTACATTAATTAGTACAGGCTTTGTGAGTGTGTACAGGTAGATTTTATTGCTTGCTGCGGTTGAAACAATCACACTAATGGCACTATCTCTTTGCTCGCCAAATGTAATAAATTCAGCCAATGCTTTTTGTATATTCATAATGTTTGTTATTCTTGCTGCTCTACTGTTAATAAGACCTAAAATGACCCAGATAAACTGCAGCCAATGTAATACAACGCTTAACTGTAATGTTAATGATATAACCGCATGTTGGTGTTATCAGTTACCTGCTATTTTACCACTCGATGATACAGCAACCAGCTGCTTATGCCGCTTATGTACTCTTGCTAAAATAAATAGCTATTTAGAGACTATATACACTCAACCAATAAAAGCTCAAATCGCTTTTGCTAAACAATTTAGAAGCCATGATAATTTAATTGAAGGGTTAGATTACACCATGCAGAATAATTACATGGTGTTTAGTAAGTGGTACTTTTTAAAACGTGGTACTTGCTGCAAAAACGGGTGTAAAAATTGTCCCTATAGTTAAATTAGCCACCCACAGCAATAGGCAGTGAGCTATCAGCGCCCCACTCACTCCAGGAGCCGTCGTAAACACTTAAATTATTATATCCGCATTCATCAGCGAACAGTGCAAGTGCACAGGCAGTAACACCCGAACCGCAGCTAAACTGTATCTGGGTTGCATTACCGACTAATTCACTAAACTGTGTTTGTATAAAGTCGAGTGATTTTGCCTCGCCATTTTCTAATAAACTAGTTAAAGGTAGCGAGTAGCTATTAATAATGTGGCCGCTGCGCATACCCGCTCTTGGCTCTTTATTTTTACCGGTAAAGCGCTCATAAGCACGCGCATCTAAAATAACTGTATTGGCATCCTTAGTAGCACTTAGCACCTGTTTTTTATCAATAAAGTAACCAGGCTGGTAATGAGCAATAAAGTCGCCTTTTAGTGATGCTTGCGTATAGTTTGACTCAACCGCAAGCCCGAGTTCAAGCCACTTGGCTAAACCACCACTGAGCACTTTTACGTTATTAAACCCCATGGCTTTAAACATCCACCAGGCTCTAGCTGCACTGAATAACCCCGCATCTTCATAAATCACCACCAATGAGTCGTGATTAACGCCTGCTTTTTGCATCACCTGAGTAAATTGCTCTGCACTACACAAGGTATTGGGTAATGGGTTTGAAGTATCTGCGAGCTCTTTTTTGATATCAAACCGTTGTGCTTTGGGTAGCATAGCAACGGGCGAGTACTCCCCTGCAGCTGAGGGGCGTAGCATACCTGTATCAAAAATAACTAAGTTAGTTTGCTCTAAACGCGCATGTAACCATTTTGCACTGACTATGTTTTTCATCGTCTTGCCAAATTTAAGGAAATGAAATAGCTATATATTATTACAGCCTGTTTATAAACAGAATTTAGACTGGTTACAAATTATAATAATGCTAAAATAGCTGCTTTGAGGTTTCTAAATAAAATAAAATTATGCCAATCCCTTTTTACATTATCAATATGCAAGGCTGCGAAGACCGTTGGGAAACAACCCTAAAGCGACTTACCAGTCTACACTTAAATGCTGAACGTTTTGAAGCGACCATTGGCAAAAACCTTAGTGAACAAGAAATCCTCAAGTGGTATTGCCCGAAAAAAAATAAAAAACGTTACAATCGCAACCTATCTGCAGGTGAAATTGGTTGCTATGTAAGCCATATGCGCCTTTGGCAAAAAATGGTCGATGAAAATATCGCTTATTGTGTTGTATTAGAGGATGACCTTTTCATTGAAGCTTCACTTAAAGATGTTGTTGATGCGGCGCTTAAATTAAAAAACTGGGATTTAATCAAGTTATCTGATAATCGAAACTTTCCATTTATTGACAGTAAGCTATTAGAAAATAACCTAACAGTTGGCAACTATAAAAAAGCACCAAACGGCACTCAAGGCTACATCATTTCACTAAGCGGCGCTAAAAAACTACTGCAAAGAAAACCGTTTTTTAGACCGGTGGATGTCGATATGCAGTTTCACACTGAAGTAGGCCTAAATATGATAGGCATAAAACCCTATCCTGTTGCCGAAGATCGAAGCTTTATTAGTGAAATAACAAGCGCTAATGCAGGCTCTCATTCCAACCGCAGTACATTTATCAGAAATTTAATTCATAGATCGAGTATTCATAGGCAAAGACGAT
The DNA here is from genome assembly GCF_003173795.1 of Pseudoalteromonas sp. meg-B1. Classification (GTDB taxonomy): domain Bacteria; phylum Pseudomonadota; class Gammaproteobacteria; order Enterobacterales; family Alteromonadaceae; genus Pseudoalteromonas; species Pseudoalteromonas undina. The sequence goes on from NZ_QGQU01000003.1 coordinate 371,066, forward strand.
ATAAAACTGCGGATCTTGCCAAAATTACAAGTGAGTAATACCCAGCATATTTTTACATGTATGCATTTGATTATAAAAATTAAATCTTAATAATTTCGCCACGCAATGGCGCCATTTTAGCTAAAATTTCATTTTGCACTGTATGTGAGATATTTTGCTCGTTCATTGCATTTATTAATAAATCGACAACGTGATTGAAGTCTTTTTCATTTATATTCATACCTGTATGAATCGCAACCATCGAGTCGCCTTTGTATTCACAAGGACCCTCAACCAGCGAACATAAATGGCTAATAAACCCTTGTCGAAAATGGCTAATATTACTGTGTTCAAAGTAATGAAATACCTGCTTGTCATTACCTATTTGGGCAATAAAACTGTCAGTTAACTTTTCAAGCCCAGCTCGCTCGCCAAGTTGGTGATACAGAGAAGTGTTAGGTTGTGTTGTACACCCTGAAAGTAAGCTTAAACAACAAAAAATAAATACACTCAGTTTCATTACCAATACCCCGTAACCGATAAATACCAGCCGGTTTGTTTATCAACACCAGCAATCCGCCCTAAGTCTAAATAGGCCGCCGTTACACTGACATGTTTATTAGGCATCCACGCTATAAATAAATCGCGCCAATCTTGTTCGCCTAAACCTAGGTTATTGGCTTTTTGTCGATACTCAATGCCAATAGCAAGTTCACGACTTACAAACACCGCACTACTTGCTTCTAGTAAAATATGGCTACCTTCATTAGCCCCTCCATATCCTAAAAGCCCTAACTGATTGGCTTTACTGTAACGAGTGGTCACATTCCAAAACCAGTTGTATCCAGCAAGTGCACCCAAATGTAATTTACTGGCTGCTAGGTACACATCTGTACCACTGGTATTTTTTGCACCAACCAAATTTGCAACTGTGCCATCATCCAGTGACTTATGCTGCACACCCATACTTAGTTGTGGCCATTTACTGTAAACTACATCACCATATAAACGAATTTTTGCCCCAGAAATTGACTGCTCTATTTCTGTATTGAGCGCAGGCACATCAAACTGCTGCACTGCATAACTCAGTTCAACACGATTAAATAGGTTAAGCTGCACACCACAGGCATCTAGGCGGTAATCTGTTACATCAGCACGACTACAAAAGCCATTAACAGCCCATTCGTCCTCACTAGCATAACCTGCTAGCTGCGCCCAAGGAACTAACCCTCCTCCTGCACTGCCTTCAACTTGAGACACGCCCGGTGTTGCTAATAGTTTTCCCGTTGCAGCTACAGTTAGCGTACTGCAAAATAAGAGTGTCATGCTCAGTAAAAATTTAATGTACACCCTGATATTCCTCTAACCATTGTTCTAGTTGTTGTGCTTTTAAAGGACGACTCAAGTAGTAACCTTGTGCATGATCGCATTGCATTTCATGAAGCAATGATAAAGACGCTGCCGTTTCTACGCCCTCGGCCACCACTGAAAACCCAAGTTGGTGTCCAAGTGTGATTGACGAGCGCACTATGTATTGATCTTTTTGTGACTCATGCAAAGTTAAAATAAAGCATTTATCTAGCTTAAGCTCATCAATAGGTAACATTTTTAATCGCCCCAATGATGTTTGCCCGACACCGTAATCGTCTAGTGATATTTTAACACCGATAGTTTTTAAGTTCTCTAACGCTTTGATACCTTGAGCTTCATTTTCGATCATATCGCGCTCCGTCAACTCAATAGTGACAGAACTTGGGCTTACATGATATTTCTTTAAGGTCGCGACTAACAAATTATGAAATCCCGCATGCGCAATATCTTGGGCTGACACATTAATGGCTGCCTGTAAGTGAATCCCTTTTTTATACCAATCGGCTATTTGCGCAATAACTGTATCGACAACCCAGGCAGTTAGTTCCACAATTAATCCTGACTGCTCAGCTAAATCAATGAACACTTCAGGCGAAACCCAACTCCCATCATCACGTTGCCAACGAATAAGTGACTCAACCTTATCAATTTTCTGACTTTTAATATTCAACTTAGGCTGATAAGTCATAAACAGTTGCCCGTTATCATCATCAATCGCTTGTTTGAGCTCATCAAGCATGATTAAACGGTCTAAGTGCGCCTCATCTTCACCATCTTGGTAGTAATGTAAGCTTTGTTGGCTTGTTGTAGCCGCATCAACAGCAATGAGTACACGCCGCATTAAATCGTCCGCTTTAACGCCTTGTCCAGGGTACTGCACAATCCCAGCGTTAAAACGCAAACTTATTTTTAAGCTTTTAATCTGATAAGGTGCCTGTAATTGCTCAATCAAATCGGCTACAGCACATTTTACTTGGTCAGCCTCCACACTGGGGTAAACCGTTAAAAACTCATCACCGCCAATTCGTGCATGAAATCCTCCAAGCTCATCAGAGAATTGACGAATACGGTTTGCCACCGCAATTAAACACTCATCTCCTACTTGCGGACCAAGCTTGTCGTTTATGTGTCTTAAGCCTTTTATATCAATAGCAACAAGCGTGTAGCATCTATCTTTAGTGAGCTGCTTTGCCAATAAATCTAACATAGCTGAACGGTTATAAAACCCTGTTAAGGTATCGTGATGTGCTTGAAAACTAATTTGCTGCTCACGCTTATTAATATCATTACCCATGTTATTAAAGGCGCTGACTAGCGTTGCTATTTCGCTGCTTTGTTTTTTACCTTCAAATTTAAATCGGTAGTCACCTTTGGCAAATTGCCTTGCGATAACCGCTAACTGTGTAAGTCCGCTGGTTAAGTTATTGGCAAGCAAACTACTGGTGATCACACCAAATAACATGGTTAGCACGGCCAATGTAACTAGCGTTAGCAATAGTTGCTCAATATCTCGATAACTTGAGGTTAAATCAGCACTTAGTAGTAAGGTGACCGGGTGTGATTGCAAAGATGGTAAAGCTATTTGTTGATTTTCATAGGCCAAATATTCAGCAAAAAAACGAGCTGTAGTTTTATTTTCAAAGTATTCTATAGGTTGAAATTTTTCAGGTTGAGGTGCAAACGAGCTTGCTGCAAAACTATCTAATTGCGCAACAAAGCTAACCTCCATACCGGTTAAGCTTTTCAGCTCAGTAGTCACAGCCGATGTGATTTTGAACCCGACTAAGCTGTAAGCGATAGTTCTGGGAGTTTTAACTGGCAATAATATTACTTGATAGAGCTGATTATTTAACACTACAAAGCTCGATTGTTCAGAATTATTTAATAATTCATCCATCAAGGGCTGTAGGTTATCTGCAAAATTTTGTGCATTCACATTAGCAGACACTAACCGCCCCGATAAATCGAGCAACAGCATTAAATCGGCATTGATCCGTTGGCTATGATTGTATAATACACTACTAATGGTGGCTGCATCGCGAGTAGCAACTGCCTGCTTAAAACCAAAATCAGCGGTTAACACCTTTGCAGCAGTTAATAGCAAGCTCTCTTTTGATTTTAAATATTGCTTATAAACGCTTTGCGCAACCGTTATATTTTGCTGTACTTTTTCTGCCTGAAACTTACTCGTAGACCACCAAAAACTCACTAAGCTGAGTAAAGTTGTAAGTAACACCAAGCCAACGCATAACGTTGTTATACGGCTACGTAAATTATTGCCCATTACCTTCCCTAAATTGACTGCCAAAGGTGTTACGTGGTGCAGGCGTAGACGTATTTATAGTGATTGATACCGGGCTGGTTGATTTTATATCAAACATTTTTTTATTATCCAAAGTCGCTGTTTGCAGTGAATGCCAGACACTGGCTTGCACAGGAAAAGAGTCAACTTGTAGCTTTATTTGGCCTTGCTCGTTGCTGGTATACACATGATTACTATTAGCGACATAAATATAGCCCACCATAGAATCGTGGATATTGCAGCCTAGAACAACAACCCCTTGATTATCAAACTTAATGGGATCTTCTGGCTGACCAGAATAGAGCTTTAATTGAAAGGGCTTTGCTTTTGAAAAAGAATATACATGGTGGCGAATATTATCGCTATTTGGAAAGTTAACGTACTGACCTTGATGCACAATAAGTAGCTGTGGTGAAAACTGTTTATCAACTTGATCCATTACCGCCGTGGGTAAATTGCCCGTAGTTTTTGAGGAAGGTAAATGATTTATTTCTACGACAGCATTAGGCAATACTTGGTCATGCTGATCTTTAATAACCAAATTAATAGTATTGCCAAAGGCCGACACACTAAACAATGCACCCAGTACTAATAAATAACGACGTTTTGCAATAACTTGCATTGCCCGCTCTAACATAATCACACCTAAATATTCACTATAGGTTAAGTTAATTAGAGACGAGCACTAATTGCAAGAATTATAGCTCAGTTAGTTAAAATAAATACTTTTTTACTAGTAAAAATGAGCATTGCTATGCCTGTCTACTTACTTCGCTAATTAACGATTAACCCGTAGTCAGTATCTAAAATTGCAATCACTTCTTGGCGCGGATCATTGGGTATAACGATCTCTTTACCGATAATTTTGCTAGCGATACCCACATAAGTGTCAGACACTTCAAGCATTACTGACTCAGGTAAAATATAATCTTTTGCTAGCTGCTCACGCTCAGCCATACGGTCTTTATTTAATAATACATCACTCTCTGGTACGTTATTAATTAACAGCTGACGAAAACCTTCCTTTGAATTTTCAACAATTTTGCCATTCTTATAAGATGCTTCATCCCAAATACGCGATGAATCTGGTGTCCCTACTTCATCAATATAAATAAGTTGCTGCACACCATTTAAATCTTCTACATAACCAAATTCAAATTTAGTATCGACGAAAATTTGCCCTAGCTTAGCTAACTCACCACTGATTAACTCGAATCCTTCTACCAATAATTTTTCGTATTTGGCGACATCGTCAGCCGATTTAAAATTGAAAACATCTAAGTTGTTCGTAATATTTTCACGAGTGATGTTTACATCATCTACGGCAGGAATATCAGCAACCCCTTCTATAATACCTTTAGTAGAAGGAGTTATAAGTACTTGCTCAAGCTTTTGATTCGCTTTTAAGCCTTCTGGAAGTTGCAAACCACAAAAGTGTCTTTCGCCTTTGGCGTAGTCGCGCCACATACTGCCGGTAATATATTGACGAGCAATCGCTTCAACTTTAACTGTACTGGCTTTACGAACAATCCATACGTATGGATGAGGAATATCAACAATATGATTACCCGCCAAACCGGCTTCATTAAACATGTTAAACCAATGAGCAGCCACTGAGTTTAATGCAATCCCTTTACCAGGAACGCCATTTAGGCCATTTTCACCTTGCCATATGCAATCAAAAGCAGAAATTCTGTCTGAAATAACCATAATGGCTAATTCAGTATCGGCAGGAACGTTATAGCCTTTTTCATTTATTAAGCGTTTGCTATCTGCATCAGTTAACCAATAAACTGAACGCACTTTGCCACTGTGTACTTTACCTTTAGTACGAATGGGTAAGTCATCGTTTACGTCTAAAACTTTATAGCTAGTCATGCTATCTCCGGGGTTTGGCATGCTCAAAGAGCAAAGTATGGAATTGGGGTTAGGCGCTCTATAATAATCTAGGCAACCACAAAGCTCAATCTTAGGCTAAAAACAAATCATCTCAGAATATTTATCTAGCTGACGCATTGGGGTAAACTTGCATGATTACTTGCCCTAAGGAGCTAGCTTGAACTATTTAACTGCCACTAAGAATAAGAAATATTTAATGTATATTTCTCAAAATTATTCCTATGCTATTTTAAGGCCATTGCAAGCAGAAATATTAGCTCAAGGAGGGGAAGTTAAATGGTTCTTAGAGGGTGATGAAGTAGACCCTAAGTTTTTAAAACCAACTGAACATCGCCTTGAATCAGTCAAAAGTATAAAAGATTGGGAGCCAGATGCTGTTTTCATACCAGGCAATACTATTCCAAGCTTTATTCCAGGAAAAAAAGTAGCTGTATTTCATGGTTTTAATTCTGGAAAGCTAAACAGAAAAGGTAAAGAAGACCATTTCAATATTAGAGGTTGTTTTGATTTATATTGTACACAAGGACCTAATACGACTTTAAGGTTTCAAGAGCTTGCTAAAAAGCATGGCTTTTTCCAAGTTTCAGAAACTGGTTGGCCCACACTAGATCCTCTGTTTAATGATCATGCAAGTAATCCTTATTTAAGTAAAGACTCTCGCCCAACGGTGTTAATCTGTTCTACATTTTCAAAACGCTTATCTCTTGCACCTAAACTTTATGAACAAATAAAACACTTTAGTGAAAGCGGTAAATGGCGGCTATTAGTTCAGTTTCATCCAAAAATGCCGCAAGAGTGGGTTGATAAATACCAAGCGTTGAGTAATGACAATCTAACCTTTGTTGAAACAGATAATGTTATTCCATTACTGCAATCTGCTGATGTAATGCTGTGCGATACTTCATCCATATTACTGATGTTTTTGGTACAACGAAAACCGGTTGTAACGTTTTGTAATAAAGCACCTGAAAAACACTTACTTGATATTACAGATAAAAATAACGTTGAAGCCGCAATAGACTATGCACTAACTTATCCAAAAGAACTGGTGGATAATATTGAAGCCTTTTGCCAAGAATTACACCCATACGCAGATGGTAAGTCAAGCCAACGAGTACTTTGCGCAACCAATGAACTGTTGCATAGTGATGAAAAGCTCAAAGCTAAACCGCTTAATCTTCTTAGACAATTTAAAATGCGCAAAAGACTTAACTATTGGAGTTGGTAAGCCGTTATGATCAACCTTGAAAATGTATCTTTTAAATGGCATAAAAAAGCAGCCAGCCCCACTCTCACTATTGAGCAACTCGCCATTGATGAAGGTGAACATGTTTTTTTACATGGGCCAAGCGGTAGTGGTAAATCTACCTTACTGGCACTACTGGCAGGCATTAATGTAACCACTAGCGGCCAACTTTGTGTTTTGAACCAAAACCTAAGTGCGCTTACCAATGCACAGCGCGATGCATTTAGAGCTGATCATATTGGCTATATTTTCCAAAACTTTAATTTACTACCTTATTTAACCCCATTAGAAAATGTATGTTTAGGATGCCAATTTTCGAAAAAGCGTCAGCAGCACGTACTCAACCAAACTGATAGTTTAACTAAAGAAGCCGCCCGACTTCTCAACGCACTTGGGTTGGAGCCGCACTTTCATAATCAAAATGTTGCCACTTTAAGTATTGGGCAACAACAGCGAGTTGCCGCAGCACGTGCATTTATAGGCAGTCCTGAACTTATCATTGCCGATGAGCCTACTTCAGCACTTGATACGCAAAATCGTGAAAGCTTTATTAAACTGCTATTTGAACAAGCAAAAAAAAGTAACAGCACGCTTGTTTTTGTCAGTCACGATGAAACATTAAAGCCACTCTTTAGCCGCACTATCGACTTAGTAAATTTACAAGGTGATGTATGATTTTATTTAAACTTGCCTATAAAAGTTTGCTAAATAGACGTGCCAGTGTATTACTGACATTGCTCACTATTGCGATTAGCGTCATGTTATTACTCAGTATTGAGCGCGTTCGCGTAGATGCTAAAAGTAGTTTTAGTAATACCATTTCGGGTACCGATTTAATTGTTGGCGCACGTACTGGCGATATTCAATTACTACTGTCCTCGGTGTTTAGAATTGGCCACACTAATAATGGGGTGAGCTGGCAAAGTTATCAATACATAATAAAACAACGCGGGGTTAAATGGAGCATTCCTATCAGCCTTGGTGATAGCCATAAAGGACAAGCAGTTTTAGGCACCACACTTGATTATTTTAAGCACTATCGATTTGCTAAAAAACAGCCCTTAGCATTTACACAAGGACAGGCTTTTTCTAGCATCAATGAAGTTGTTATAGGGAGTGAGGTTGCAAGTAAACTGGCCTATAAAATTGGTGATGAAATCGTGATTTCTCATGGTATGGGCAATACTAGCTTTCATCATCATGACGATAACCCCTTCAAAGTTGTTGGTATTTTAAAGCCTACTGGCACCCCTGTTGATAAAACATTGCATGTGCCGCTGGCGGCAATTGAATTGATTCATGGTGGCGGCCATCATGATCATGACGATCATCATGACCACTCGAGTCACGCACTAGTTGGCCATCCAAAACAAATTACTGCCTTTTTAATGGGCTTCGACTCACCGCTTTATACGCTACAAATTAGGCGTAACATAAACCAATTTAAGCCAGAGCCTTTATTAGCGATTATGCCTACAGTCACACTAAAAGAGCTTTGGGAAATGCTGGCAATAATAGAAAAGATCCTATTGCTATTTTCATTTGTGGTGGTCATTATTAGCTTGCTCGGCATGTTAACCACACTGCTGGCTAACCTTAATCAACGCCGCAGAGAACTGGCAATATTACGTTCTGTGGGCGCCCGCCCTTGGCAATTATTTTCACTGATCAGTATAGAATCACTGCTCACTACCTTTTTAGGTTGCTTAGTAGGCTGTACTCTATTTTATGCGCTTATGGGCACAACCGCGGGTTACTTACAAAGCCAAGCAGGAGTGAGCATTAATATCAGTATGCTCTCTGACTATGAACTCACTTTGATTGGCGTTATTATGGCTGCGGGATTCATTATTGGCTTGATCCCCGCTACACGCGCTTACTTTTATTCTCTTAGTGATGGTATGAGTATAAAAATATAAACTTTAGGATGATCATGACGTTGTTTAAAGTAACTACACACTCTTTAATGCTATTAAGTGCAGTGCTAATTAGCTTTGCTAGCATTGCAAATCCCCCGAAGGAAATTTTTTGGGAAGACTTGATCCCACAAGGGCATGTGCAAATAGATACCCAAGCACAAGCTAATCACGAAGGCAGTGAGCAAAACTGGGTACAACCTGATTTGGACGCGCCGGTTGTTAAAGCACTTGATGGGCAGTCTGTTAGCTTACCTGGGTTTGTTGTGCCACTTGAAGGTGACAGCGAACTTATTACCGAGTTTTTATTAGTCCCTTACTTTGGTGCCTGTATTCATGTGCCACCCCCACCGCCAAACCAGCTGGTTCATGTAACTATTAAAGGCGGTGTGCCTATCGATAGCTTATATGATGCGATTGTTGTAACGGGCGTTATTAAGACGCAAACTTGGTCTGGCGAAATAGCCCAAGTGGGTTATCAAATGCAAGCTGTCGGTGTTGCTCCCTTTGAGCTTTAATTCTTAAAATAAAACCCACTTTTAAAGTGGGTTTTATTTTGTTCTATCAACCACCCGTCCTTATATCTCGCTCAAGTTCAGACTGAGTTTTCACTGGATGACAAGTCGACTTCACCGTACTCTTATTGCTTTCATCTTCGTCAGAGCTAAAAATTGTATAGCTATAGTCTGTTTCAACTTCACCACCTAAGCACTCATGCTCCGCAAATACTTCATTTCCATAACCGTCTGGCATTTCTTTTGACGCACACCCACTGAGGATCAGAAATGTTATTAAAATTGATATTACTTTCATATTAATCACCGTAAAAGGATATGTTATAAACTATAGTTCATACTCAAAATGCCATGAAGGAAACTTGTTGAGTAATGGTAAAAGTGCTTTTTCTTTTCTTAAATCACGACGTTCTCTCTCTAACTGTTCTCTTTCTCGGCGTAACTCTTTACTTTGGCTGCTTGACGGTTTATCACTCGCTAATTCATTACTAATAGATTGCAACCGCCAATTAATATTATTAAGTCGATCATCTATCTCAGCTTTCCTTGCTTCAAATTGATAACGCTCATTACCCTCTTGCCATGCTTTTCTAAACTGTGTGTCATTACAAACCCCGTTATACGCATCCCCTCGTAAGCCCAGGGTAAAGCCATTTTCAGGCTCACAAAAGGCTGCGAGCCCCTGCTTGTAACCAACCTTATAATCATCTAATTTTGCAGTGATACCAAACTCACTACAAGCGGATATAATTTCTCTGCCATGTTCAAATGTATACCCTTGCTCGCCATGACTAAAGCCTAGGTTTGTCCAATTGGCCTGTATACATTCATCCTGAGACAAAGAAGAGCATCCTGATAGAGATAGTACAAATAAAATGAATATACATCGGCTAAACATGCTATTTCCTAAAGTGTTATAGACTATTCAAGTACCTATTTTAAGAGATATTCGTTTAAAGTGAATAATAAAAATGTAACAAGCTATTCTAATTCCGTTGAAGTTTAAAATTTACGACAACAACTTAACTCCTTCACCTCAAAAAATCACATGAGGCATACTTATGGTATTAAAAAGCTGCCTCATAGATGTTTCCTTTATCTAGCCGTCTGAGCCGGATTAGTAGGCACATTATTTTGCTTCATTATCCAACGGGCTATGTTATCTTTTCGCATGAACTTAACACCAGTATGCTGTTTTGCATACTGGATAAAATCATCAAGCGCTTTTACCCGTGCAGGCGTTCCTGCAATACGGTCATGAGCACTTATCGACATCATTCGTCTTCTGTGTTTTCCTTCAGCGTATAACACGTCAAACTCATCCTTTAACTCTTGCAAGTAGGCTCGAGCCGTCATAGCTGTGCTTCCTGAATAGCGCACAATGTCGTTATTACGAAAAGTATAAGGTACAACCACAAAAGGCTTATTATTTACTGGTGTAAAAGAAGGCTCATCACGCGATAGATCATCAATATGATAAATAAACCCCAGCTCTTGCAAAAGCGTAAGTGTATTTTTTGAGTGTCTCATCCAAAATGCATTAAAGCCAACCGGCCGCATGCCTGTCACTTTTTCGATAATATCTGCACTTTTAATATATGAAGCCCGCTCTTGTTCAACACTCATCGAATATTGTGGTGTCCATGTTTGGCCGTGACCCGATGCTTCATGCCCTCGCGAAACCACTTCTTTAGCAAGTGCTGGATTTAATTCCACAGCCCTGCCCACCATATGAGAGGTAACTTTAATATTATGTTTATCCCATAGATCAAGTAATCGCGGGATCCCTTCATTCATCCCATACTGATACCAAGTAGGCGAAATAGTATCGTGATAACCCTGCTCTATTTGAGGAAACGGCCCTGCATCAGAGCTATCTTGTGCTGTTGCTTCAAATTGCATTGAAATAGAAATCACTAATTGTGCATCATCAGGCCAATAACCTGATTTCTCAGGTAGTGGGGCTGCATTTAATAGCTTACTGCTGCACAGTGCCATTAAAAGAATGAGTAAAGGTAAAGCCTTCATTTTTATCTCCTAAGCTAATTAACGCGGTCCTGCCGTTACTGTGATCTCGGCTGTTTGCAAAGAGTGTTGGTGTAAGAAAAACCCTGTAAGTGCACTTGTTGCCCCTTGTGGAACAGCTAATTTTTCTACATCCAATGCATACACTTTATAGGTGTAGCTATGCTTGCGTCCTTCTGGTGGACATGGCCCAAGGTATCCGGGCTTCCCCATATCCGTATTACCTTCAATGGCTCCTTTGGGCAAAGTCGTTGAAGATAGTGAGTTACTAGTAAGAGGAATATCATGTACTACCCAGTGCCAAAAACCACTGCCAGTTGGTGCGTCATTGTCATACACTGTCACGGCAAAGCTTTTGGCTTTCTTAGGCGCATTTTGCCATTTAAGTTGTGGCCTAACATTACTCCCCTGACAACCAAAGCTATTCCAGTATTGCTCACTCTTTATTGCCTGCCCTGGCTGTAAATCAGGGCTCGATAAACTAAATTCAGCCGCAAAACTGGCACTACTAAACAGCCCGCTGATCAGTAAAGTAACTACTGAGTTTGAAAAATTAACCATTTTTAGCCCTTATATTTTCAGTTAAAAAGTTACTTTTGATATGCTGGGTAATCGGTATAACCTTTGGCTGTACCGCCAAACAATGTACTCCCATCGGTAATCGTGTTTAGTGGCAGTTGCTCTTGAATACGATACGGTAAGTCTGGGTTGGCAATAAAATGACGACCGAATGCGATGTAATCGGCAAGACCTTGTTCAATAAGCTGCGCACCTGAATGCTCGGTATAATTACCGGCAACAATAATCGCGCCACTAAAATACTGACGAAGTGCGACTCTAAACTCTGGTGTTACGGTAGGTGCATCGTCCCAGTCCGCTTCGGCAAGATGAATATACGCAATACCAATTTGCTCAAATTGCTTTGCTGCCAATAAAATAGTGTCAATTGCTTCACTATCACCCATACCACGCTGAGTGATAAAAGGCGCTAATCTAATACCCACTTTATGAGCTCCAATGGCATTACTAATTGCGCCAATAATTTCACAGGCAAAACGAATACGGTTTTCTTGGCTACCGCCATATTCATCTGTGCGTTTATTCGCTGAACGTCTTAAAAACTGATCAATTAAATACCCGTTACCTCCATGTATTTCAACGCCATCGAAACCAGCCTCAATCGCGTTAATTGCCGCTTGCTTATAATCATTTACTATTTCTTTAATTTCTTTAAGACTTAGTGCTCGTGGGGTTGGGCAGTCAAGCATCCGTCCTTCTCCATCATCGCCTACCACCCAAACTTGTGCATCTGGGGCAAGTGCAGATGGGGCAACTGGCGTTCCATCATGATGAAATGAAGAGTGCGACATTCGACCAACGTGCCAAAGTTGTAAAAATATTTTACCACCTTCCTTATGCACAGCTTGTGTTACTTGCTTCCAACCTTCGATTTGTTCTTGCGTGTAAATACCTGGCGTAAATGAGTAACCTTTGCCCTGAGCAGAAATTTGTGTTGCTTCAGAAATAATCAGCCCTGCAGTAGCACGCTGCGCATAATAAGTGGCCATCAGTTCAGTGGGAATATCACCCGGTTGCGCAGTTCGCGAACGGGTCATAGGTGCCATCACAATTCTATTTTGAGTGACCATGCCACCGAGGGTTTTAACTTCAAATAAGGATTCAATAGACATAACTAACTCTCTTATAAATAATGTTTATCTGGATTTAAATTAAATTTCATCACTACTAAATAGCATTTCGACCTTTATCTCTTCTGGTCCAGGTATAAATACTTGCTGCTCTAGTAGCTCTGGCACGGTTCGCTCAAAGTAGCTTATACCTGTTTGCGCTAAGCGACTTTTCAATCCTTGATAACCTATGCTACGAATGGCAATGTGATCTACCACTCCTCGGCCTTGGGTTTTGCTGTTTAATGCTGATAAGTAACCCTGTTGCGCTTTATTACCCGTGGCATTAACCAAATGAATCAAAGCAACATTATCACTGCCGTATAACCATGCCCCCTCGAAAGGGAAAGGCGGACGATACCCTTCAACTAGCCCAACTGAATTTATAAAGAACTGTCGCATCGCCTGGTAATCACAACTAGAAATTAATACATGATCTAAACGCATAAACTTTCTCTGTTGATAATGAGTACAACCAGTTTAACTATTTACTTAAATTTGATAATTGAGTTAATATCAAAAACACTATTCATTAATACTGAATTATAAAGAGTGAGGAACGATGGCTAAGATTGATGATATGCAGCTTTTTGTTCATGTGGTGCGCTCTGGCGGGCTTGCTGCAGCTGGGCGAAAAATTGGTTTATCGCCTGCGAGTATGACGGCACGTATCAACCAGCTTGAAAATCACTATCAAACCCGACTCTTAATACGTAATACTCGAAGTATTAAATTAACCGAGGCTGGAGAGCACTTTTTTCAAGGCTGTTTAAGAGTGATTGCTGAAATTGATGCCGCAGAGCAAAGTATTCAGCTTAGTAAAAACACTCTTTCGGGTAGTCTCAAAGTAACCGCACCCTCTGACTTTGGTAAACAGTTTGTTGCCCCTGCAATAGCTAAATTTGTAGCACTGAATCCACAAGTAAAACCACACCTACATTTAACCGATGGCTTAGTTAATCTAGTTGAAGAAGGCATTGATATTGCTATTCGCTTTGGAAACTTACCCGATAGTAATTTGATTAGCCGAATGATCAAAGCCAATAAACGTGTGTTATGTGCTTCAGCTGAATATTTAAAAATACATGACCAACCTTTACAACCAAGCGATTTATTAAATCATCGCTGCTTAGTAATGGAGAGATTTGGTCAATCGATGCATGATTGGCATTTTAAAGACGAGGTAATTCGCGTACCTGTAGCTATGAGTAGCAGTGATGGTGCAGTGATCAGACAGTGGGCAATTAACGGTGCAGGTATTGCTCTAAAATCAATGGTAGATATTAGCGATGATCTGACTAAGGGTAATTTAGTGACGCTACTTGATGACTATATTCTCGGTTTTAGTAATAAAGATAAACAGCAAGTTGGCTTACAGTTTCTTTACCCATCAAGGCAATTTCAGCCACGACAAGTTGCCGCATTTATGGATTTTTTTCAGCAGCAAATTTAACAATAAACAGCCAACAAAATAAAACCTTGAGAGTTTGCACTTCCAAGGTTTTATTTATAACGTTTGGCAGTTATAAAAATTAAGCCGTGCCACCTACTGTTAGGTTATCTATTTTCAGGCTTGGCTGGCCAACGCCTACTGGTACACTTTGACCGTCTTTACCACAAACACCGACGCCTTTATCAAGCGCTAAATCATTACCTACCATAGAGATTTGTTGCATAACCTCAGGGCCATTACCAATTAATGTTGCCCCTTTAATTGGCTGAGTAATTTTACCATTTTCAATTAAGTAAGCTTCTGAGGCACTAAACACAAACTTACCTGAGGTGATATCCACTTGGCCGCCACCAAAATTAGGGGCAAACACGCCTTTTTTAACCGTGCTGATAATATCAGCTTGGCTGTGCTCTCCGCCTAACATGTAAGTGTTGGTCATACGTGGCATTGGTAAATGCGCGTATGACTCACGACGTGCGTTACCTGTTGGGTTTACCCCCATCAAACGCGCGTTCATTTTATCTTGCATATAGCCTTTTAAAATACCGTTTTCGATAAGTACGTTATAGGCTGCAGGCGTGCCTTCGTCATCCACATTAAGTGAACCACGACGATCAGCCATAGTACCATCATCAACCACAGTACATAGCTCTGAAGCGACTTTTTGCCCTACTTTACCGCTAAACGCAGACGCGCCTTTACGGTTAAAGTCACCCTCGAGGCCATGGCCTACCGCTTCGTGTAACAACACACCTGGCCAGCCATTACCTAATACCACTTCCATAGTACCTGCAGGGGCATCAATAGCTTCTAAGTTTACTTTAGCTTGACGAACGGCTTCTTCTGCAAAACCCATCCAACGCGGCTTACCATCAACAAGCTCTTTAAAGTAACCATAATCTAGGCGGGCACCGCCACCAGCACCGCCACGTTCACGGCGACCACTCTTCTCTAGCAATACAGAGCAGTTTAAACGTATCAGTGGGCGAATATCGGTGGCAAAGGTGCCATCGCTAGCTGCAATTAATACTTCTTCGTATACCGCAGACATTGAGCTAATGACTTGCTCAGCGTCTGGGGCTAATTCGCGAATATAGTTTTCAAGCTCACGTAACAAATTAACTTTATCGGTATCGCTCATGCTAGAAATTGGTTGATGTGGCGCGTACTGCTCTTTAGCAGCCACGTCACTAAATACTTTAACCGCTTTATCTTCACCTGCATCGGCAATACTACGTGCAGCAGTTGCGGCCTTATTTAGCGCTTCTAAATTAATTGCGTCTGAATACGAAAAACCAGTTTTTTCACCACTAACAGCCCGTACGCCAACACCACGTTCAACGTTATAAGACCCTTCTTTAACAAGGCCGTCTTCTAATACCCAAGACTCATGATGACTCGATTGAAAATAAAGGTCGGCATAATCAACTTTGTGCTGGTGAATATAAGCTAATGTTTTTTCGAGTTCTTCTCGATTTAGCTGGCTGTCGTGTAATAAATGCTGTTCAACCGAATTCATAATAATGGCTCTCTAAATCGTTGGTGAGATTGCAGCGGCATATCTCGTCTAATTTTGTGTAACTGGTTCAAATCTACGGTACAACTAATAAAACCAAGCCCTATTGGTTTTTCACTTAATGTTTCACCCCAGGGCGATAACATCAGGCTGTGACCATAAGTTTGTCTACCGTTTTCATGTGTTCCATATTGCGCTGCAGCAATAACATAGCACTGTGTTTCTATTGCTCGTGCTGCAAGTAGCGGCTGCCAATGCGCTTTACCTGTTGGAACAGTAAACGCACTGGGTACTAATATAATTTCTGCGCCTTTACGAGCTAAGGCATTAAATAAACCAGCAAAGCGCAAATCATAACATACTGTTAAACCAATTTTACCAAAGGGAGAATCAACAACCACAATCTCATCGCCCGCTTGAGTAAAGTCGGACTCTCGGTAGCTGCCGGTCTGGTCATCTACCTCAACATCAAATAAATGTATTTTGTTATAGCTTGCAACAATATCGCCTTGGTTATTAAACAAGTGTGAGGCAGCGTAATACTTATGTTGGTCATAGGGCTCTGGCATGGTGCCAGCATTTAACCAAATATTGTGTTTACGACACAATTCACTAATTTGCTGTTTATATTGCTCAATACGCTGTGACACTAACAACGTATCACCAGCGTGTTTACTAAACACTAAAAACGCTTCTGGTAAACATACTAACAAAGGCCGCGTGCTTGGTAATTCAGCTAATGCTTGCTTTAAAGCTGCAATGTTATCATCAGGGTTAAAGCCTGAGCACATTTGCAATGCGATAATCGCAGGAGATGAGTTTATACGTTGTTTATTCATTGCGCGGCGCTAACCTCAGCATCTTTGAGTTTTAACTCTGAGGATGCTCGCGGCTGATTTTGTGCTGCTTGTGGCAAGGTCACCTCTCGGCTCTTACGATCTAACTCTTGTACCTGAGGATCGTTCATTTTACCCGTCACTTTAAAGTTGATCTCTGAGATCACTCGCGCAGAATGAATTACTTTATCAATTGCTAAAGCTGCAAGCCCCGTTACAGGGTTAACCATCCAAGCCACAATTACTGGAATACTCGACGTTACTTGCGGTGCTACTGCTAAGTCGTAGTCAATTTCGAGAGTATTTAAATTTGCATACCCTTTAATCGAGAGATCGGCAGGCACCCCATCCATTTTAGTATCTTGGGTATAGGCAATGCCCTTATCTATCTGCATCGTACCTTTCATGCTGTTATAGAAAAAACCTTTAGAAAATACATCTCTAAAATCAAGTTTTAGCTTACGCACTAATGAATCAAGGCTCAGTAATGAAAATACCCGTGCGCCTCCATCACTCACCTCAGTTAAATGGCCTTCGCCTAAATCCCAACTAATTTCACCGTCTAAACTAGCAATGTCTAAGTTATAAGGTGCCGCTTGCCAATTTAGTTGATAATTTAGATTGGCGTTTGAGTCTTTAATAGTAGTGGTGATATCAAATTCATTAAATAAAGCGCCAATATCATCACTTTTAAGTTCGCCGCTCATTGCTGTTAGGCCATTTTGCCACTGCCCTTTAGTACGTAATATATGATCGCCCTTATCAACTACTAGCTCAGAAATAAACAGTTTTTTACCATCACCTAATAATGAGGCGCTGACTTTATCTAGCTGATAATGGCTGATCTTACAATCGGCACATTCAAACTCAATAGCAGGCAAATTTGTAAGCCATGCAAGTTGTTCAGGAGATGATTTTTCGCTCGGTTGCTCTGTTTCGGCCTCTAAAAAATTAAGCCTTAAATAGTCACTGTTTATTAGAATCGGCTGACTTGATTGCTCGCTGGGAATGAACACTTCTGCTCGTAATTCTTTAGCATTGAGCTTTAATTGCAAGTTATTGTTTAAGGGCAATAAACGCATATCAAAATCATTAAACTGCATGCCACTCACATTAAAAGAGTTAATATTCGCAACAACCTCATACAAAGGCGGCATAATACCTGGCGATGCACTCTCTGGCTGCGCTTTAGCTGCATTAATAATTTGATCAATTAAATCAATCCAAGGTAATAACTCACTTTGCGCTAAGTTAATACTTACCGCTAAATCTTGCGCGTTAAGCCCTAAATCTTTATTACCGATTATAAAGTGGGCGTTGTTAAACTGTGATTTAGCATTGTCTAGAATGGCATTAAAATACACTAGCTGATCAACGTTTGCGGTGATCAAGTTAGATATATCATCACCTTGAATAACCGCACTCAGTGGCCAAGCTTGCTCACTGCTTTTTGTATATGCTCCAGGCAAAGAACTATTTAAGCCAATAAGTGGCGATTCAACTTGGGCACGGTAGTTAAACCCTTGCTCGGTAAAATTAAGCTCCAAAGCAATATCAACATCACTTTGCCCACTTAAGTAACCATCTAAAATGCCTTGCCCACGGTTTATAAGTGTTTGTGCATCAAGCTGAGCACTTATATTTATATTAGCGCGATAATCCTCTGCGTTTGCGTCACTATTGTAGTTAATAGTTAATGGCATACCCAGCCATGTAGCCGTTGCATTAGTGAGATTTATTTGTTGGTTATTAAAGCTAAGTTCGCCCTTTAAATGCTCAAGAGAAATACCAGGTGCAGAAATGTAGAGAGGTGAGTCGAGTAAATTAACCTTACCACTGACACTGGCTCCCCCCTCAAATTGTGAACCTATTAGTAATTCAATATTTGCACTTGCAAGCCCCTGTCCTTGCACAACATTAAAAATATCAGCTAATGGATTTGCTAAAGGCGTAGCGGCAAAAAAATCGTGCATTTTTTCAAGCTCAGCTTGCTTATCAATATTAACTACCAACGGCGCATCACCCATTAAGTCATCAATACTCACATGCACACTGCTGCCAATGTCAAGATTTACCAGCTGGCCTTGCTGACTATATATATCCATTCGCTCATTAGCAAAATGCAGCTTTACATTGGCATTTGTGACTGCTGGCCAATCGGGATCGAATTGATAAGTAGCATTATCTATTTGTGCTATTACATCAAACTGCCCTGAACCATCTTCAAATGGAAAGCCTGATAGTGGACCAGAAAATAACACCTGAGTATTTGATACTTCACCTGCTTTTATTGCACCATTTAAATAACTAACTAACTCAGGGCTCATTAACGTTAAAGGAAAATAGTGACCAGCAATACTGGCATCAGGTGCAAACGCTTCAGCATATAAATCTAAGCGTGGCGTATCACCCAAACTCAGCTGCATTTGTGCGCTTAAAGTCACCTCATTGTTATCAAACCACAGGTTATCACTGCTTATGTACCAATCGCCTGAGCGCTTAGCTAAATCTAGCTCAATATTTAATTGGTTATAATCAATATTATTACTAAAACTAGCGCCTGTAATTAAACGGCTGTTCTCACCAAAAATCGCAATGCGACCATACTGTTGATTAACCAGCCCATTAACTCTTAAAGATTGAGCGGCAGGTACGGCGTTTTTTTCTTGCCAGCTAATTTCGTCAGCATCAAACCATAGTTGCCATTGCTTTGTATCTGCAAACTCAAGGTACGCAGTCTTTATTTGTCCGCTAGGTTGGCGTGCTAAAAAAGGGGCTAGGTCGGTAAAATTAGTCAACTCAGCTAAATCACTCAATAGCGCTAAATCAAGCTGCTGTAGCCATACTTTATTTTGCTTACCCAATAAGGCTTCAAATTCAAGGCTTGGCCATGTGGTTTCACCCGTACTAAATGCTAAGCCCGTGCTTTTTAATCGCCAGCTATTTTGCTCTGGGTATAAATGAAATCCCCCTTCACTTAGGCTTACCTTTTGTGTTTGCTCATTGAGTTGCCAATTTACCGCGCTCGGTAACCACTGAACTTTTACGTCACTCACTAGACCTTGCTCTAATCTAAGCCAAGCTTGTAAATTTAAATCGCTATGTAGTTGCTGCTTTTGAGTATTAATATATTGCGCTAGCCAATTTGACACATCAACCTGATTAGCCTGCACATATAAATCGCCGACCATTTGCTCTAAGGTTTCACCCTTAAGTGCAATGCGCGCATCAAAATTACCCACCGAAATGCCCGGTAAGGCTAGACTACCACTACCAAGGTGTTGTTTATCTTGGTTTTGCCATACAATGTTTTCTAATAACAGTTTACGTTCTTTGTTATCTTCTAAAACAAAATTGATACTGGAGTTTTCTATTGCAAAATGACCGGTTTCACCTAAAAACAACCCTTCTATTAACTCTTTTTGTTCAAATGACACATCGTCTTGGTTGCCTACAAATAAATTCGCGACATTAACCTTGGTATGAAAACCATTGATGACAAAGTAGTTCGACTTAAGTTGAAGAGACTTTAGGCTTTCCCAAAGGTTTAGCTCTAAACTGGTTTTCGCAATAGTTAAAGAAATAGGGGCTGTTTGGTTGTCTTTAAATGATAATTCTTCGAGCACTAAGGCTGGGCCATTACCTTGCCAACTTGCCGATATAGCGCCTATCGATAGGCTAATATCAAACTTGCTATCAAGATAATTTTCTATCTCGCCTTTATAGTCATTTGCGTAGGGTAAGGTGTATTTTAAAATAGAAACAATGACGGCCAGTAGCACCAAAATTACAGCACTTATTTGCCATAATTTGCGCACACAAAAGAAACAGGCCGCTTTAAATTTCATTACATCATTACCACATCAAACTGCTCTTGGCTGTATAAGCTCTCTGTTTGAATATTAACTTGCTTACCAATAAATAACTCTAACTCTGCAAGGTTATGATATTCGTCATTTAATAGCGCTTCACATACTGCAGGAGATGCATAAACTACAAACTTATCAGCTGCATAAGCGCGGTTAACACGTACTATCTCACGAAGGATTTCATAGCATACGGTCTCAACCGTTTTTTGAGAGCCTCGCCCTGAACATGCAGGACATACATCACACAGTATATGCTCTAAACTTTCGCGAGTTCGCTTGCGGGTCATTTCAACCAGCCCCAATGCCGATAAACCATTAATATTGGCTTTAGCACGATCTTTAGCGAGCGCAGACTCTAATGAGTGCATTACCCGGCGTTTGTGCTCATCGCTCACCATATCAATAAAGTCGATAATAATAATACCGCCCAAATTGCGCAGCCTTAGTTGACGGGCAATAGCAGAGGTTGCTTCAACA
This sequence comes from Pseudoalteromonas sp. meg-B1, assembly GCF_003173795.1. Taxonomy (GTDB): domain Bacteria; phylum Pseudomonadota; class Gammaproteobacteria; order Enterobacterales; family Alteromonadaceae; genus Pseudoalteromonas; species Pseudoalteromonas undina. The sequence continues at coordinate 392,158 of NZ_QGQU01000003.1, forward strand.
TTGGTATTAAAAATAGTTTCTTCAAGGTTACGGTGACCAACAAATGCACCGGTATTAACATCAACCGTGGTCATTGCTTCTGTTTGATCTATGATCAGGTATCCGCCAGACTTTAAAGTCACCTTACGGTGCAACGCCTTTTGAATTTCACTTTCTACATCAAATAAATCAAAAATGGGGCGCTCGCCCGGATAATACTCAAGTACTTGTGATAATAACGGCACAAATTCTTCAGTAAACAGCTTAAGCTCTTGATAGGTAAGCTTAGAGTCAACACGAATGCGCTCCATATCTTCGCCCACGTAATCACGTAATGTTCTAAAAGCCAGCGTAAGATCTTCATGCAGAATACTCGCTTTGCTGGTTTTACGGCGCTTAGAAACTATTTTATCCCACAGCTTTTTTAAAAATGCAGCATCGTGACGAAGCTCTACTTCACTTGCGCCTTCTGCGGCAGTTCTAACAATAAAGCTACCGTTTTCATCACCATATTCAGCAACAATTTTTTTAAGCCTAGCGCGTTCCTCTTCCGTTTCGATACGTTGACTAACACCAACATGCGTCGCATCTGGCATAAATACTAAATAGCGTGACGGTATAGTAATATCAGTGGTTAAGCGAGCACCTTTACTGCCCAATGGATCTTTAACCACTTGCACCATAATGTACTGACCTTGGCGAACAAGCTCACGAATATCTTGGACTTTTTTAATTGGCTCGTCGTCAACACCTTCAACAATAGAGGCACTATTGACGATATCTGAAGCGTGTAAAAAGGCGGCTTTCTCTAAGCCTATATCAACAAAAGCGGCTTGCATTCCAGGTAGCACGCGACTTATTTTACCTAAGTAAATATTGCCTACTATGCCTAAATTACCAATACGCTCTAGCTGAATTTCTTGTAATACACCGTTTTCGATTAGGGCAACGCGACTTTCACTCGGCGTGACATTGATCAGTAGTTCTGTACTCATGCTACCCTCTTAAGAATGTATGTAATAATTGTTCTGTCTCATATAAAGGTAAGCCTACAACGGCAAAATAGCTACCCGAAATATGCGTTACAAAGCGTCCGCCTAACCCTTGGATACCATAACCACCGGCTTTATCTTGAGGCTCGCCCGTTTGCCAGTAAGCGTCTATTTCTTCATCACTGAGTATTTTAAAAGTAACATCAGTACTGACAACACAACTCATTACTTTTTCTGGTGTCGCAAAAGCGATAGCAGTTAACACTTGGTGTGTATTTCCTGATAAACGTTTTAAGGTGTGAGTAAAGTCTTCTTTATCTCGTGGCTTGCATAATGATTGATTATCCATCACTACCACGGTATCACTACCTAGAACAGGCCGATCGGTATATCCTTGTTTTACGCCCATTTGTGCCTTTAAACGCGCTAAACGTTCGACATAATCATATGGGAGTTCGTTAGCGAGCTGGCTTTCATCGGCATCAACACTAAATTGTGAAAACTCGATACCCAACTGGGTTAAAAGCTCTTTACGGCGGGGAGACGCGGAGGCTAAATATACTGCGCAAGTCATTATCTGATCCTAAAGTGTCTACGGTATTTTCTAAGTAATAAAAATACCCATATCCAACTCAACATGCCTGTTAATACAGGCCATAAGTAATGTGGGCTAAAATAAACGCCAAGTAAAAAATGATTTAACCAAAACTGCATTAAATGATAAAGCGTTAAAAATAAGCCAATTAAAAGGCTTTGTTGCCACAATGAAAAATTGCGAATTTTTTGAAAGTTACTTGCCGTAACAAAAATACACACCGAGTAGGTTAATGAGTTTACACCTAAAGAAGAACCCGTCGCTAAATCAATCACTAATCCAACAACCCAAGCCGTACCTATGTTTAAGCGATGCGGTAAAGCCAAAGACCAGTACATAAGTACCAACAGCACCCAGTCAGGGCGAAATGGTTCAAGTGAAAAGGGTAACGGCATCAAAGCCATTACCAATGCAAAGAAAATACTTAACGCAATTAATAGCATATGGCGATTAATCATCTCCCATCAACTCCTGCTGATTTAGCCATAACACGACTAATAATCGAATTCGGTCTAATTGAGCTATAGGTTCAGCAAATACTTGTGCAAAAGGTTGTCCTTCATCACGGGTTATTTCGGTGATCACCGCTACCGGATAGCCCTCAGGAAACGTACCACCAAGGCCAGAGGTAACCAGCACATCGCCAATACGTACATCTAAACTATGCGGCACATGCGACAGTTTCAGTACGTTAATTTTACCAATGCCTTCAACCACTGTTCGCACGTCATTACGTAAAATACGTACAGGCGTAGCATGGGTGGTATCGGTAATTAATAATACTCTTGAAGTGGTTGAGCCCACTTTAGTCAACTGCCCCACAAGTCCCATATCATCAATCACTGCTTGGCTTTCACTTAAACCATCGGTGGTTCCTCGATTTATCACCACTTGGTGGCTATAAGGATTTGAGTGAACAGAAAGTACTTGAGCAATAATTTTACGATTGGTGTGTTTTGAGGACGAGCCCATTAAGGCTCGTAATTTTTGATTTTCTTTTGCTAAGAATTCATATTGCTGAATTTGCTCGCTCTGCAATATTTGCTTTTTTTTCAGGGCTTCATTTTCAGTTTGTAACTGTTCGCGGGTGTGCAAGCTCTTAGCGCTAAAGCTAAATACTTCGTAAGGTAGATTGGCAACATAAATGAGCGGACTAACTAGGGTATTCAAACTGGTGCGAATATTCTCACCGCCCTTAGTGTATCTATCTCCAAGGATCAACACGATACTCAAAAGCACTGCGACAAAAAGTCGCAGTTGCAAAGAGATTGTTTTTTCAAACATTGATTTCATTAATCGTAACTAAAAACGTCACCACCGTGCACATCAATCATCTCAAGCGCTTTACCGCCGCCACGAGCAACACATGTAAGCGGATCATCAGCAACAACTACTGGAATGCCAGTTTCTTCCATGAGTAGGCGATCTAAATCTTTTAGTAATGCGCCACCGCCAGTTAACACCATGCCATGTGCTGAAATATCAGATGCCAGTTCAGGAGGTGATTGCTCAAGTGCAACCATGACAGCGCTTACAATACCCATTAGCGGCTCTTGTAATGCTTCTAAAATTTCATGCGAGTTAAGTGTGAACGAACGAGGAACACCTTCTGCAAGGTTACGACCACGCACTTCTATTTCTACTGGATCGTCTGTTTTAAATGCAGAACCAATTTGGTGTTTAATATTCTCAGCTGTGGCTTCACCAATTAAGCTACCAAAGTTACGACGTACATAATTAATAATGGCTTCATCAAACTTGTCGCCACCAATACGAACAGATGACGAATAAACAACACCATTGAGTGAAATTATAGCCACTTCGGTTGTACCGCCACCAATATCAACAACCATAGAGCCCGTTGCTTCAGATACTGGTAAGCCTGCACCGATTGCAGCAGCCATAGGCTCTTCAATTAAGTAAACTTCACGAGCACCTGCCCCCATCGCTGATTCGCGAATAGCACGCTTTTCAACCTGTGTAGCGCCACAAGGCACACAAATAAGTACACGTGGGCTTGGTCGCATAAAGTTATTATTGTGCACTTGCTTAATAAAGTGCTGTAGCATTTTTTCGGTCACATAAAAATCAGCAATCACGCCATCTTTCATCGGACGAATAGCTTTAATATTACCAGGCGTGCGCCCCAACATTTGCTTAGCTTCTGTACCTACAGATGCAACACTTTTAGGCCCACCAGCACGCTCTTGACGAATAGCAACAACTGAAGGTTCGTTTAATACAATCCCTTCTTCTTTTACATAAATTAGTGTGTTGGCTGTACCTAAATCGATCGATAGATCGTTTGAAAAAATACCACGGAGTTTTTTAAACATGAGGCTGGATGACCTTTGAAATTCGTTCTTATTTTAGTTGCGCTTACTTTAACATTCTCAATGTAATGAGCAATATAAAGCGCAGCCGTCTTTGTAATCATTAAAAAGAGGAAGCGTGTGCTTCCTCATTAAATATTATTGTTCGCTCATTAAGCGAAAGCCAATGTAATTAGCTCTAAAATCTGGCGCTAGGATTAAACGCGTTGAGGCACGAGCGAGGCTAGGAGCAAAGTTCCATGCGCCGCCACGAACCACAGCATTTTTTTTATTCTCTGTGCTACTAGTCCATTCCCATACATTGCCCACTGTATCGTATAAGCCAAATGCATTTGCAGAAAAAGACCCTACCGGAGCGGTGCGTTTGTTTGACCATTCGCTACCACACCAACCACAGTTTGCTAAGTTTTTACCAATTTCGTTACCCCAAGGGTACTCAGTATCTGTACCTGCACGCGCAGCATATTCCCACTCAACCTCAGTTGGCAGACGATACACTTGTGCTGTTTTATCAGAAAACCATTCTGCGTAAGCCGTAGCATCATTTTTTGTCAAACACACAGCTGGAAAATCATTTGTTTGCTCAAACCCTGGAGCTCGCCAATTTAAGCTCGCTTCCCAAACGGGTTCTCCATTTAGATAATAAGCACAGCCTTTGCCTTTTTCAGCTTCAGTCTTGTATTGTGTCTCGTTTACAAACTTCTCAAATGCGCCAACAGTGACTTCTTTACTTTGCATGACAAAAGATTCACTAATCGTTTTTTCAACAACAGGACGCTCGTTTTCCAGTCCATTGCCGTTAATATCGCCCATTTTAAATGTGCCAACAGGGATTATTACGGCTGACGAATCCACTGTTGGTGGCTGCGTATCAACTTCCATTCCCTTAGGACAATCTGCTTGTATTATTTGCTCTCGCTTTTTAGTCGGTGCAGCAATCGACTCTGACTTTTTTTCTAACTTAGCAAAAAGCGTGCGTGTCTTTTTTAAGTCAATACGTGCTTTATAAGGGATGTAGCCCTCTTTGCGTATTTCTAATTTATGCAAACCACGCGGTAATCTTGTTACTAAGCGAGTTGAACCTACACTAATGTCGTTAATAAAAACTTCATCACCATGTACGTTAGAACGCAAAGTTAACTGAATTAACTGATCTTTCTTTTGTTCAGCGACCACTTTAGGCTTTTTATTAACTATTTTAGCGACCGCTTTATTATCCGTATTATCGCTGAATGTTAACTGACTATCAGAAAAAGTAGTGCTATAAGCTGGCTGATAAGTATTTGTCAGCGGGGTACCATACTCTGAACAAAAACTGTTATTTACACTTAATAAGTGACATAAACGACTACTGTTTACATCTCCACGCATAGTAACGCTTAAATTGACGTTATAATCACCTTGGCCGCTAAATGCGCTCTTAATGACGTGACTACTTAAAATCTGTACTTGTGCCCCTGACATGTCTCGCTTAGGTTCAACCAGACGTTTTTCTGTAAGGTTTTCAAAAATTTGATCTAAAAAGCGATTAGTGGCTTTTTTCAGCCCCATCTGCTGGCCGCGTTGTTCACATGCAGCGAGTGTTTCAGTACGCTTACAATTAAGGGTATGATCAACCTCGAGTGTTCCCTCGCGGGTAAACTCATTGCGCAGTCGCTCTACACGCGCAGTAGTGTATTGCACTTTTAAACTTTCGATGGTGTTCTGAAGTGCATGTTTATCAGCGCGAATTTGCTCAATATCTTTTAGATGGGATGCAATTGCCGCCAATTGCATAGAAATATCATTTTTATTTTGTTCTTGATCAACAACGGCTTTTTGATAACGCGATTGTGCAGAAGTAATATCAAGCGACGGGTTATCAATTAAGCGTCGGTACATATCATTCATCGCATCTAACGCTTGATTTTTTTCTTTATCAAGTTGTGTTGAACGCGCTCTTAGCAGTTCAAGTTGGGTTTGAAGCTGATTTTCTTCTTGTAAATATTTATCGAGCATCGTTGTTGAACGAGTGTATTCTGTTTGTTTCGTATTAATCTCTGATTCAATTCTGTTTACAGTAGTTGTATCTTGTGCAAATACTGTGCTGGCAAAAAAGCTAGCAGAAATTAACAGAGATAAAGGAGCAATTCGCATATATTCCAGTCCCAAAAAAGCGGCAATTATTTGGTTATTATTATTTTTTATAATAAAACCTTATGCTATGTACTTGAAGCACAAAACACAAGCTTTGTTCATTTATTATCTCAGTTTACAACTATTATCCCGTTTCATGCCAGTAAATAACCGTTTCATTTGTACTAAATAGCTAATTTATTTAACAACATCGATATTTATCTGCCATTTACGCCCAAAAGATACCAATTTAACGGCGTATTCATATTTTTTAATTTGCTTAAGTAATAAAATTTAAGTCAAAATAACGCTATTAAACAGCACATTCACCGTGTAACTAATAAAAAAGAGTGATAATGCCAATACCATTCAATATTAATGAACATAGTTATTTACAACCAATTAGTAACAAATTGCTAGCAGAAAAAAACATTACGTTAAACATTAAGCGTGATGATTTATTGCACCCTGTTATTAGTGGTAATAAATGGCGAAAGCTCAAATACAATTTAGCTCGCATGCAACAACAAGGCAAAACAGAGTTACTGACCTTTGGTGGCGCTTTTTCGAATCATATTCACGCGTGTGCAGCCGCAGGAAAAGAATTTAACCTAGTAACTCACGCAATTGTGCGCGGACCTGAACTTGACCTCAATAATCCAACGTTAAAATTTGCAAAGCAATGTGGCATGCAATTACATGTAGTTAATCGATTAGAATACCGACAACGAAATGATAAAGCATACTTATCGGCATTACAGGCTCGATTTCCCAATGCGTATATTTTGCCTGAAGGAGGCACTAACGAATTTGCTTTAGAGGGGTGTAAAGAACTTGCCCAAAGTTTACCAGAACACGACTACTTAATCTGTCCTACTGGCAGTGGTGGAACCTTGGCGGGCTTAATAGAGGGCAGCTCAAATAAAAGCACCCTACTAGGTATTGCCGTTTTAAAACAAGCCGACTACCTGAGAGACGAAATACGAGCCCTTAGCCCTAGAGCTAAATCACAAAATAATTGGCAATTACTTACACAGTTTCATGATGGCGGTTATGGTCGTTTTACCTCTGAACTGTGGCAGTTTTGCCAGTATATGTTGCAACAATATCAGTTACCACTAGAGCCTATTTACAGCGGTAAAATGATGTATGCACTTTGGCAGCTCATTAACAACGACTACTTTCCCTCTGGCAGCAAAATTATTGCAATTCATACAGGTGGGCTGCAAGGTTTAGACGGGCTAAAATATCGTGGACTTGTTTAATTAGCTAATGAAATGCAACTTGAGTAAAGTCGGGTAATAATCCAGAAAAATACCCCCCTTGTGCAGTACTAACACCTATCGCTTTTAAAAATTGCAGTTCCTGATACGTTTCTACACTTGAGGCCACCACTGGCAGACTCAATAATTTGCCAATATGCACAATTCCCCTGACAGATTTTTGCTGGAAATAATTATGATCTATTCCATGAACAAGTTCATAGGCCAAATTAAGCCCCACTATTTGCTTATTATGGGTGAAGTTAAATATACTTTTACTACTTCTGACCTCATCTATAACGATATTAAAGTTGAGCGCTGTTATGGCCGAAAAAGCAGCCTGTAGTCGATCTTGGTTATTTAAGAAATCAGCCTCATTTATCAAAAACTGTAACGTATGCACGCTTTTCAATTCACTCATATGTTTACTTAGCCAACCCCAAAACTCACTATTAAACCAACTTTTAGGATGCAATTTAATACTAATAACAGACGGTGACTTTTCTATTAACAGCAGTTTTTTAACTTGCATAACAACTGCTTGGTCTAGTAATAGCGCCTCATCCTCATTGTAAAACTGACTTATATAATCTTGATTAAATAGTTGTTTATTTGTCTTATCGCTACTTTTAATTAAAACATGATGTTTAATAATAATGCCACTATCCAACTCGTATACAGGTTGAAATAAAATCGCTAATTTTTGCTTTTCAATTCCCTGCTTGACCAAGTTTTCATCAGCCACCTTAAGGTGACTGCAATTGAGTGCCAATTGATGATAATGCTTCACTCTACTTTGCATTGATAGTGTGAGTGACGATCTGGCAAGCTGATACACCATCACCTGATCAGCATTCGAGTAGTAAGTACACACACCTAACTTTATACTCTCGTCAGCCACTCTAGGGGCTAAAATATAGGCTGCGTTAAGCATGCATTGATGTAAATGTTTAGCACAATTTGCTTTCTCAATCGCACTAACCCCTTTGAGAGTAAAAGCAAAATTACCCGCTGTTAATAACTTAACGGATATTACAGCCGTATTGGTAAAATCTTTTGCTAGTAATACTTTAAGAGTCGCTTGTAAGTCCGTATTTATATCAAAATGACATTCGCATTGAATGAGTGCAAATATATTATAGCCAATTGTTTTCTGCTCCTTGGCTGCTGTCTTTAATACCGATAGTGAAGGCATTGTTTTAGGCGTATAACACACTTTTTTATAGCCATCGCTTTGGTTACGCTTTAATACCATTGAGTTATTTACTCTCGTTTTGAGTAATATAGCGCGTCTAACAGCAAAAATTATGACCAAAATAAACACATTCATTATTATAAATAGGTCACTGTAGGCATACCAAAGAGGCCATGAATATAACAAAACCCCTTTTGAATTTGAGCTGAAGTATTGCTTTTGCTGCTTAACATAAACAGAAACTTTATCTGGAGTTAGGGTAAAAGGTGTATTTGCTAAAAGTTGTTGCTTATTAACTAGTGGCTGCTGTAATTGCTTGGCGAGTTCTATACCTGTTTGCTTATTTTGATATTGTAAAACTAAATTTAAACCACTATTAAAAATAATAAATAGCATAAAACACAGAGCGTAAAATAAGGCACTAGCGTAATTGGTAAACTGAGACTGACTGGCTTTCATAACTTACCCGCTCATTAAATAAGTTATTAAAGTGTTGTCTACTATTTGCAATTGCACAAGCCAATCATAAAAGTTTAGTAGCTGTTTTATTATTAATACTTAATGTTTATAAACATTATATTTAGTCATATGTAATAGCTGCACCTTATGGCACAGGTGGGAGGTTTGTTACAAATTAAACAGATTGACGTTGCTATGCTTTGTAAACCTTAAAACAATGTATAAATTTTAAATGAGGATTATTCACTCATTTAAAGATAAGCGAAAGGTATGGTAACTAGCCTCAATAAAAAAGCCCTGATTACTCAGGGCTCTTTTTTAAAACTTTTCAAACTAAAAAGTTGAAAATTAGAACGGAATATCGTCATCAAAGTCGATTGTTGGTTCCATAGGGTTTGATGCGCCACCTTGCGGTGCATTTTGCGGCTTAGGTGCAAACCCGCCTTGCTGTTGTGGTGCATTATTTTGCTGAGGTGCAAAGCCACCTTGTTGCTGTGGTTGGTACTGGTTATTTTGTTGTGGAGCCGGCTGCTGGGCAGGTGCAGATTGTTGCTGTGGAGCATAACTGCCTTGCTGACTATTCTGGCCTTGGTTATTTTGACCATAGCTACCGCTTTGCTGTCCGCCTTGGTTACCTTGATAACCGCCATTTTGTTGCCCACCTTGGTTACCTTGATAGCCACCGCTTTGTTGGTCGCCACCGCGTGCACCTAACATTTGCATTTGACCTGTAAAACCATCAACAACAATTTCTGTGGTGTATTTTTCTTGGCCCTGTTGGTCAGTCCATTTACGAGTTTGAAGCTTACCTTCTACGTAAATTTGTGAACCCTTGCGGCAGTATTCGCCTACAATTTCAGCTAATTTGCCAAAAAATACCACACGGTGCCACTCAGTTTTATCAACCATTTGGCCAGTGTTTTTATCTTTATAGCTGTCTGAAGTTGCTAAGGTAATATTTGCTACACCATTACCATTAGGCATGTAACGAACTTCAGGATCTTGCCCTAAATTACCAACCAAAATTACTTTGTTCACACCGCGTGCCATGAAACCATCTCCTATAAACGTTAGATTAAACCAGCCACTCTTCGGGCTTGGTCTAGGTCAAATTCTTTATCATTAATCTTTAAGTAGCTTCGACTTTCATCGCGAACTACGGTTGCTTCTATTACGCCGGGTAAAGCAACTAACTGAGAAGCTAGTGTTTGTGCCTGCTCTTCAGAATCTAATTGGGTCGTTAAACTAATAACTTTGCTTTTCGGTGGGACTTGCATTTTCCACGCAATAATAAGCCATATTACCCCAACAAGTGCCGCCGCCGCAAACACAGCTTGCGTACTGGTGGTTTGTGCTACATACCCACCCAACATACCGCCTAAAAAAGCACCTAAGAACTGGCTAGATGAATACCCACCCATAGCGGAGCCCTTTTGGCTTGCAGGCGCAATACGAGACACAAGAGCCGGCATAGTGGCTTCTAAAAAGTTAAAAGCAACAAAATATAACAGCATACAAACCGCAATGCCAACAACGCTATTGGCCCATATCGACATACTTAACATACTGACTATTAAGACCATCACTGAACCAATAAAGGCTTGTTTTTCTTTCTCTTTTTTAATTGCCACTATCATTACTGGCACCATCAAAAAAAACGCTAAAAATAAAACCGGGATATAAAGCTGCCAATGGTTTTCAGCCACAAGTCCATCTTTAATTAGTTGACTTGGCAATACTACAAAAATAGTCGTCAATGTTAAATGCAGCAATAATACACCTGCATTTAGACGCGCAAGCTGCGGATGTTTAATTAGCTTTTTAATGTCACTAAAGCTGGCAAGTGTATCGCCTTTAGGGGCTTTATTTATTGCACTAGGCACCAGCATAGTGACAATAAAAATTCCTAATACAGCCAGTATAGCAGTTAACCAAAACACTCCGGCTATACCCCATGAAGCTGCCACAATTGGCCCAAGTAGCATAGCGAAGGCGAAGCTCATACCTATGCTCATACCAATCACTGCCATGACTTTTGGTCGTTGTTCGTCACGGCTTAAGTCTGATGCAAACGCTAATAGTGCGCTGGCGATAGCACCCATACCTTGTAAGGCACGTCCTACCGTCACCATTTGTATAGACTCGGCCAAAGCAGCAATCACTGAGCCTAAAGCAAATACAAGTAAACCACCTACAATCACTTTTTTACGGCCAATTTTATCGGATAGTCTTCCCATTGGGATTTGTAATACGGCCTGCGTTAAACCATACGCACCAATTGCAAAACCTATCCATATAGGTGAAAAGCCTTCAAGCGATTGACCATAAATAGCTAAAACAGGCATCAGCATAAACAAGCCGAGCATTCTAAATGCAAACACACTCGCTAACGATACGGCGGCGCGTTTCTCTCGTGAATTAAGTGAAGATGCGGTCATTATTTGCGTGATCTTACTGTGTGAAAAAATTAGGCAAGGATTCTATCACAAGCTTGGCAATAATTAATCGTCTATAACTAAGGATTTTTTCAATGATCAAGGATTAATATTGCAGCGTATTATGCGATACTGGACAAATAATTTTGGCAATAAACGAGATAGCATGGAAAACATTGAAGTCCGAGGCGCCCGCACGCACAATTTAAAAGACATCAGCCTAACCATCCCACGTGATAAACTAATTGTTATCACTGGCTTATCTGGTTCAGGAAAGTCATCACTTGCATTTGATACGCTATATGCAGAAGGGCAACGCCGGTATGTTGAATCACTCTCTGCTTATGCAAGGCAGTTTTTGTCATTAATGGAAAAACCTGACGTAGATCATATTGAAGGCCTTTCCCCTGCTATTTCCATTGAACAAAAGTCAACCTCGCATAATCCCCGTTCAACCGTAGGAACCATTACTGAAATCTACGATTACTTGCGTTTAATGTTTGCACGGGTTGGCGAACCTCGCTGTCCAACTCATGATCTTCCTTTAGCAGCGCAAACAATTAGTCAAATGGTCGATACCGCATTAGCGCTGCCTGAAGGCACTAAGTTAATGCTACTTGCCCCTGTTGTTAAAGATCGTAAAGGTGAGCATGTAAAACTATTAGAGCAACTTGCCAGTCAAGGTTACATTCGCGCTCGTATAGATGGTGAAGTATGCGACTTATCCGATCCACCACCGCTAGATTTACATAAAAAGCATACTGTTGAAGTCGTGGTGGATCGCTTTAAAGTCAAAGACGGCCAGCAACAACGTCTTGCGGAATCATTCGAAACGGCACTTGAAATGTCAGGCGGCGTTGCCAACATTGCTTTTATGGACGATAGCAGTGCTGAAGAAATGCTGTTTTCAGCAAATTTTGCCTGCCCAACCTGTGGCTATGCGATGACCGAACTTGAACCGCGTTTATTTTCGTTCAATAACCCTGCAGGAGCTTGTCAAAGCTGTGATGGTTTAGGCGTAAGACAATACTTTGACCCGAATCGCGTGGTTCATAACCCTGAAATAAGCTTAGCCGGCGGCGCAATTAAAGGCTGGGATAAACGCAGTTTTTACTATTATCAAATGTTGCAAGCGGTTGCACAGCATTATGAGTTTGATTTAGATGTTCCTTATCAAGAGCTTGCAAAAGAACATAAAAAAATTATTTTAGATGGCTCTGGCGATACTAAAATTGCATTTAATTACCGTAATGACCGCGGTGATTTAATTACACGTAATCATGTATTTGAAGGCGTGTTAAACAATATGAACCGCCGCTACCGTGAAACTGAGTCAAACTCAGTGCGTGAAGAACTAGCCAAATATCAAACCAGCCAAGCCTGCCCTAGTTGTAAAGGCTCACGTTTGCGCCAAGAAGCACGCAATGTATTTATTGGTCAAACTAACTTGCCAACCATTACGCATATGAGTATTGGTGAGGCGATGAGCTTTTTTGAAGGTTTGCATTTAACTGGGCAAAAAGGCCAAATCGCCGAAAAAATTCTAAAAGAAATTCGCGACCGGTTATCGTTCTTAATAAATGTAGGCCTAAATTACTTATCACTTGAGCGCAGCGCCGACACACTTTCTGGAGGCGAAGCACAACGTATTCGTTTAGCGAGTCAAATTGGTGCTGGGTTAGTGGGTGTTATGTATGTACTGGATGAACCTTCAATTGGTTTGCACCAACGTGATAACGACCGTTTATTAAAAACTTTAGTTCATTTACGCGATTTGGGTAACACCGTTATTGTTGTAGAACACGATGAAGACGCCATTCGTGCCGCTGATCATATTATTGATATTGGCCCAGGTGCTGGCGTACATGGCGGCCATGTTATTGCTCAAGGTACACGCGATGATATTTTAGCAAGCAAAGACTCGGTTACCGGCCAGTTTTTATCCGGCGTGCGTAAAATAGAAGTACCTAAAGAGCGCCATGCTACTAACGATAAATGGTTAGAGCTGTTTGGTGCTACTGGTAATAACTTAAAAAATGTTGATTTAAAAATACCTTTTGGCTTAATGACCTGTATTACCGGTGTATCTGGTTCGGGCAAATCTACACTCATTAACGATACCTTGTTTAAACTTGCCCACACTGAACTCAACGGTGCAACTACTGCAGAAGCAGCTCCTTATGGGTCAATTGCAGGACTTGAGCACTTTGATAAAGTAATTGATATTGACCAAAGTCCTATTGGCCGCACACCGCGTTCAAACCCTGCCACTTATACTGGTATTTTCACTGGTATTCGTGAGCTATTTGCAGGTACCCAAGAAGCCCGTTCACGTGGTTACAAAGTAGGTCGCTTTAGCTTTAATGTTAAAGGTGGGCGTTGTGAGGCATGCCAAGGTGATGGCGTTATTAAAGTAGAAATGCACTTCTTACCAGACGTATATGTACCGTGTGATGTGTGTAAGGGTAAACGTTATAATCGCGAAACCTTAGAAGTACAATATAAAGGCAAAAACATCAACCAAGTGCTCGACATGACCGTTGAAGATGCCCATGACTACTTTGATAAAATACCGGCTATAGCACGTAAACTTAAAACCCTAATGGATGTTGGACTTTCCTATATTCGTTTAGGCCAAGCCGCTACAACACTTTCTGGTGGTGAAGCACAGCGAATTAAGTTAGCACGTGAGCTCTCTAAGCGTGATACTGGAAAAACATTGTACATTCTTGATGAGCCAACCACGGGACTTCATTTTGCTGATATTGAACAGTTATTAGTGGTGCTTCATCGCCTACGCGATCATGGCAATACCATTGTAGTAATTGAGCATAATTTAGATGTAATAAAAACTGCCGATTGGATCGTTGATTTAGGCCCTGAAGGTGGTGCTGGCGGCGGTGAAATACTGATTGCAGGCACACCAGAAGAAGTGGCGGAATGTCAGCGCTCACATACTGGGCACTATTTAAAACCGCTATTAAATAAATAGCGGTAATACACTTTGAGGAAAGCCGGTGTTAAGGTATTTAAAAGTTGCAAAATGGCGTGCTAATAAACAGTTTAAGCAACGGCAAAAAAGCTGGCAACCACACCAAATTAAACTGCTGAGTCATATAAAAAGCATATGGTTTAACCTTAACACCGCGCAAAAGCTTTACCTTCTTGCACTTATAAGTTTAGCTATTTTTAAGTTAACTTGGTTGTGCGCCAGCATCACCATTGTTGCACTAATCGTAGAGTTTTGGCCCAAGTTTAATCAGCTCTGGAATTCACTCGCTGGCAAAGCACTTATTTTGGTATTTTATGCCAGTATTGCTAACTTTGTTCTAGCAGGTGCAAGCGGTATAGTGAATGAAGTAACGCAAGTATCAGCTAATCATTTTAACTACACCCACAACTTTGCCACTTTATTATATTTACCGCCTTGGACACTGGGGATAACCCTAGCAACCTTACTCGGCTTACAGCTTATTTTGCCATTTTACATCATCGTTTTACTGCTTATAAAACCCTTTGGCTCTGATCGTATTAAATTTATCAGTCAAAGCTATTCGCCGCTTCTCACTGCATTTACGCGCTTTTTTTTAGCTACTGTGGTGTTTGTAAGTTTAATCGCGTTCATTGATGACAAACCGCCTGAAAAAGTATTAAACGACATAGTAAAGAATTTTGAAAATAGTAAGTCTATTGCGAATAAGTCACCCGCAGAACAGGAACAAGCAATAGAAGAGTTAAGTGAACAGATAGAAAAAAAACTTCCCTCTTCAGACAATGACAAAACTCAGACAAAAACATTTGGTATTCGCTTAGAAGGCGAAGACGATAATACCCAGACAGTTAAGCAGTTTTTAGATACTAAAGGCTACTTTGAGCGCAGTAAACGCTTAATTGCTATGTTTGCCTATAGTTATGAAGCAGATAGCTACTCTCGCTGTAAAAAGTCAAAAGAGAGTAAGTCAATTGAGCTCAATGATTACGAAATTGTTGAAATAACGCCTGATCAAAGTATGCCTTATGGCTATCAATTTATAGTTAGAGCCTGTGAATCTGCCGGTATTTCAGCTACAAAACATTAAAATACAAAAATGCCGCTAAATTAGCGGCATTTTTATATCTGCAAAAAAACAGGCTTATGGGCGTGGAATAAACCCAACCGCATCATAAACTGCTTTTAATGTTTTCTCAGCACGGGCACTGGCTCTCTCTGCATAATGAATAGCGCTATTCGCCCCAACTAATTTGTACTATTTGCATATCTTTATACTTAGATCCCGTAAATAATATTTCATTGCTTTCGTTTACCTCAAAACCAATAGCTCGAAAGTCCACGTGTGTATCTTGTATGGTTTGATCTTGTAAATTTAGTCTAGCGATTCTTGAAATAGAATCTGAATAATAGAAATAGTCTTTACTGATCCCATATGCAACTGACTTTTTGGCATTTTTAGGTAATTCCCAGCTTTGCCTATCGGATAAGCGAATTAACTGATTATCGTTGGTTACGTAGCCGTTACCTTTACTATCTGAAATGAGTTTATTCGCTTTTATTCCTTCTATTACATGGGTATCACGAGTTAGTAAATTAAACTCTGCCAATATATTTTTTGTACCAAGGCGCTTAATATAAATAATGCTTTCGTTATTTTTTGACCAAATATAGCTTACTATTTCATGTTTATTAAATTCTTCTAATGGATAAATTTTTTGAGTGTTTACGTCATAAAATAAAAAGCTTTTATTTTTTATGAACATTATGCGCTGCTTATTGGGAGAAGCTCTGAGCATTCCTAATGCAAAAGTCGAAGGGGCATCATCATAATTAAAAAAGCTGAGTTGCTTTGTAAAACCATTTTGAGAGAGCCATAATTGACTGCTGCCAGAACGCTCAGATACAAAAACATGCGCAGGCCCTTCTTTATTAACTATTTCAATAATGTTGTAGTCGTCTTTATCACTTTTATAGAGCGTTTCATATTTAGGTGTATCGCCAAAAGGGTCTGTTACTTTAATTAGCGAGTATGATTGGGTTTTATTCTCTGAATAAAAAAGACTATTGGCAGAGTGCACTGCTATATAATAAGGAGTTATATTTGGGGTTACTGTTAGTGTATTTTTAACAGTGTTTTTTTCATCAAATATAATGGTTGAAAGCTGTGTTCCTTCAAATACTATTATGCCTTTATCGTCTGCAAGCCAGTCAAACGCGAAGCTAATTATACTTTTCTTTGCTTTAAATAAGCGCTTGGTTTCGTGGGTTTCAAAGTCGTAACTAAATACAGAAAAAGGCTTACCCTTTTGACTAAGTATATACGCTATTTTATTACCAGATTGAGATAAACGCGGCATGATCGCGCCGTACATTACACCTGGCGGTGGGATCACTATAAACTCTTTTTTAAGTTCTAAATCAAATTTATATAAGCCTGAACCATCATGCTCATTTTTATATTCGGTGTAATAAATATGCTCACCACTTTCGTCTACTTGCGCATAACCTGTGTATCTAAAGTCACACTTTTTAATAGAGGTAGCCTCCCCTATAACAGGAAACTGGCTTAGATCAACGAGTACCATTTCACACTTTTGTTGTTTTAAATTGGTAGCTTGTAATAACACTGAGTGCTGATTTAATTGCCACGATAAAATAGATACCTGAAAGCCAGGATAGGTAATTTCAACTTCTCTTTGATCAGATAGTCGCTTTACAAATGCATGCATTACGTCATTTTCAGGTTCTATATTGGTGTAAGCTAAATATTGTTTATCTGAGGATAATTCAGGGTGAACTTCACTACCTATATTCCACGTGCTTGCTACCTTATTAACCGTGATCTGTTTAATCTTTTCGCTAGAAGGTGCATTAATAAAAAACAACCCTAACCATACTAAAAAGCACAGACAAATAATGACGACTAAAGAATAGATCAAAAACTTTTTACTATTCGTTCTTTGAACCGGTTGAGAAGTAGTTGCAGTCACTACCTCTTCATTTTTGGCAAAAAAATCCGGTGAGTCAGGCAAAAAGTTTGCAGGCTCTTCAAAAACGCTTGTTTGCGTTAAACGCTCTGGTATTACGGTTAGACTGTAACCTTTACGGTAATGAGTTTTTAAAAGCGGTGCTTTTTCAGTTGGGTGGGCAAGCTGCTTTCTTAACTCTGAGATTGCACGGTTAATCGCATTATCATCAACAAAGCTCTGTTGCCACACACTTTCAATAAGCTCTTGTCGAGAAACAATATGTTGAGGCTTATTTATAAAGTGCAGTAATAGCTTTACTAAAAGTGGGTCTAATTCTCTTTCCATATTGTTTGAAGTAATCACACAGCGATTACTAATAAATTGCCAAGGTCCGATTTGATAATTCATAGTTTTACATATTTTTATTTTTCAACAACCCTACCACAGGTACACTTTTTAATATAGCTAGGTTAATTTAAAACCTTATATTCACAGATAAGGTTTGTGATTAACCCTCTAATTTAAAACAACAAAAAAAATAAAAACCTTATAAATAAATCACTCACAACTAGATAAGCGACTCTAGATAAATTTAGCGATATTCTTTAAAACGTCATCAACAAGCAGCTTACTAAACACGACTTTTTAATAGTAATTAAGCTGACTTTTAAACATAAAAAAGGTTTCATTATGAATAACGCAACTAAAAAAGTATTACCCGTAATTTTATTAGCAACAGTATTTAGTACAGCCTCTGCAGTCGCTACAGAAAGTAAAAACAACACGCTACTAAACAATTCAGATCAATGT
Organism: Pseudoalteromonas sp. meg-B1; assembly: GCF_003173795.1. Taxonomy (GTDB): domain Bacteria; phylum Pseudomonadota; class Gammaproteobacteria; order Enterobacterales; family Alteromonadaceae; genus Pseudoalteromonas; species Pseudoalteromonas undina. The sequence goes on from NZ_QGQU01000003.1 coordinate 410,294, forward strand.
GCAGCGGGTGAAATAGTCATCAATAGCAATCAAATAATTTATGCTACCAACACTGACTCACTCATCAAGCATGAAGTAAATACTGAAACATTATTTACTAGTATAGAGAACCAAATTGCAACCGACTTTGAATCGTCCATCAACAAGATGAACTCAAAAATTGATAGTAACCTTTCAAAAATAACGTCGTCACTAACAACTTATATAAGCACTATTTTAACCAATCAATAATAAATAAAATTACATTAAGGAAGTGTTATGAATACATTTACTAAAAAAGTTCTTTCAGCAACCGTATTATTGAGCGGCTGCTTATTAGCAACGACTGTACAAGCACAAAGTTCAGTGTGGCAAGTGAGTAAAGGAAATGACTCATTATTTATTGGCGGCACAGTACACATTTTACCTAAGTCAGAGATGCCTCTACCAGTGGAGTTTAACCACGCCTATAAGCAAGCAGATACGATTGTATTAGAAGCACCAATACCTGATCCTAGCGATGCACAAGCACAAATGAAAATGTTGAGCGCACTATCTTATGAAAATAATGAAACATTGAGCCAAAAGCTAACTCCAGAGGTAAAGCTCGCATTAGAAAAAAAGCTGGCTGAATTTGGTGCAAACCTAACTAAATTAGATAACTTTCGTCCTGCAATGGTTAGTATTGTGCTGATGTCGATGGAGCTGCAAAAACAAAATTTAATGGGTGAAGGCGTTGACGCTTACTTTACTAAAAAAGCGACCTCAGATAATAAAGAACAACAATACTTAGAGACTATGGCGTTTCAGTTAGAGTTATTTAAGACTATGGGTGAAGGTAGCGAAAATGACTTTATCAAAAATAATTTAGCTGGGTTTGATAATTACGGTGTGATGTTTAAAAAATTACTCTCAGCTTGGCGTAAAGGTGATACGCAATCGCTCTACACAGTAGCACTTGAACCGATGCAAAAAAATGATCCTGCAACTTATAAACAATTAATGACTGATAGAAACAATAACTGGTTAGTTAAAGTGGAACAAATGTTTAACAACGATAAAAGTGAATTCGTACTTGTGGGAGCAGGCCACCTCGCCGGAGAAGATAGCTTACTGACATTACTTGAAAATAAAGGCTACCAAGTATCTTTAGTTGATATTAACAATACAACTTTCAAAACAATCGCTAAGGCCGAGTAATGGATAAAACAGACAAGCAAGCATTGTTACTTTTGTCTATATTTAGCTTTTTAATGTTAATCAGCGTAATATAAAAAATGCCGCTAAATTAGCGGCATTTTTGTATCTGCAAAAAACAGGCTTATGGGCGTGGAATAAACCCAACCGCATCATAAACTGCTTTTAATGTTTTCTCAGCACGGGCACTGGCTTTCTCTGCACCCATTTTCATAATGTCATTTAATAACGTTTGGTCTTCACGTATTTCTTTAAAACGAGCCTGAATTGGCTCTATCATGCTGACAACAGCTGCTGCGGTGTCTTTTTTCAAGTGACCATACATTTTATCTTCGTATTCAGGGACTAGCTCTTCAATTGAACGCTTAGTCGCAACACTTAATAAGGTAAGTAAGTTAGAAACACCTGGCTTTTCACTACGATCAAAATAAATGCGTGCTTGTTCGTCTGAGTCGGTAACCGCTTTTTTAAGCTTTTTCTCAATCTTTTTCGGCTCGTCTAACATCATAATAAAACCATTTGGGTTTTCATCAGATTTAGACATTTTCTTCAGCGGATCTTGCAAGCTCATAACTCGCGCACCAAACTCAGGAATATAAGGTTCTGGCAGCGTAAAAATGTCGCCATATACATTATTAAAACGATTCGCAATATCACGAGTTAACTCTAGGTGCTGCTTTTGATCTTCGCCAACTGGTACTTTATCAGCTTGGTATAATAAAATGTCAGCTGCTTGCAAAGCTGGATAAGCAAATAAACCCACATTAATATTATTTGCATGCGTTGCCGACTTATCTTTAAACTGGGTCATGCGATTAAGCTCACCCATTTGCGCATAACAGTTTAATACCCAACCAAGTTGTGCATGTTCTGGCACTTGAGATTGAACAAATAATGCCGCTTTTTCTGGGTTAATGCCACACGCCGTATATAAAGCAACACCATCTAAAACGCGAGCACGTAATAACTCAGGGTCTTGGCGTACAGTAATTGCATGTAAGTCGGCAAGCATAAAGTAGCTATCATATTCTTCCTGTAGCTTAACCCACTGGTTAATAGCGCCAACATAGTTGCCTATTGTCATACCACCGGTTGGCTGCATGCCACTTAATACTACTGGTTTACTCATGATTTTCCTTTATTTTTACTTAATTTGAAATGCTTAACGCTGCGTTAGTGTCGGTATTATAGCTAAGAAGTTATCGCATAGGTACTGTGGATTATAATCCCCTAGCTGCTCTCCTTGATGATACCCATAAGTAAGGGCTATCACATCAATACTAGCAGCTTGTGCTGCCAGTATGTCACTCTTTGAATCACCGATCATAATGGCTTTATCTGGCGAAATATTCAATGCATTACAAGCAAATAAGAGTGGCTCAGGTGACGGTTTTTTTGCCATGTCGTCACCGCAAACAATTACTTCAAAATGACTGCGAATAGCCAGTTTATCTAAAAGTAGTTCAGTAAAGCGGCGTGCTTTATTGGTAATAAGTGCTTTGGGCATACCACTAAGGGCTGCGAGTCCAGTTTCAACATGCTGATATAATACGCTGTATTCACCAACCTGCTCACTATAATGTTGATAAAAAAGCTTAATAGCTCGTTCACTTAATGCTTCATCAAGGTGTTCACTAATTTGCATATCACCGCATAGAGCTCGCTTTACTAACACCTCTATGCCATTACCTACCCAGCTTTCAACTAATCGCTGACTAACTATGGGAAACGCTAAATCACTTAGCGTAAGATTTAAGGCCATATATAAGTCATACACGCTATCAACTAGCGTGCCGTCTAAGTCAAATAGTGCAGCATCATATTTCATTATTTAATACTTTCTAATTGTTGGCGCATTTCATCAATTACGCTTTTATAGTTAGGCTGATTAAAAATAGCAGAGCCTGCAACAAACATGTCAGCCCCCGCTTCAGCCGCTGCAGCTATGTTATCTACTTTAATACCGCCATCAACTTCTAAACGAATATCACGCCCTGAATCAATAATGCGTTGCTTTGCCTCTCGCAGTTTTTCCAGTGTTTGTGGAATAAAACTTTGTCCACCAAACCCAGGATTTACTGACATTAATAAGATCACATCTACTTTATCCATCACGTGATCGAGGTAACTTAAACTTGTTGCAGGGTTGAACACTAAGCCAGCCTGACAGCCTTGATCTTTTATCAATTGCAAAGTACGGTCAATATGCTCACTGGCTTCTGGATGAAAGGTAATAATTGATGCACCCGCCTCGGCAAATTGTGGAATTAAGCTATCTACCGGTTTTACCATTAAGTGAACATCAATAGGGGCTTTAATCCCATAATCGCGAAGTGCTTTACACACCATTGGGCCTATTGTTAAGTTAGGGACATAATGGTTATCCATTACATCAAAATGGACAACATCAGCTCCTGCAGCTAACACTTTGTCGACATCTTCACCAAGGCGTGCAAAATCTGCAGATAATATTGAGGGCGCTATTAAGTATTTTTGTTCACAGTTGAGCATCGCTAATCCATTAATGAATAATTTATGGCGTTAATGTAACTTAATTAACGATGTTACCCAAGTAACACCTTTAAAAAATAGCGCTAAGATAGCAACACCAATGACAAACTGTCTTTAACTATAACAACAGTTAAGCTGCGTGAGCTAAGAAGGATAAAACATGCTTATAAAAAATTCTGCGGTATGATTAGCTGTGAATATAACTAAAAATAAAGTGTATTATTTAAGCGATTTTTGTTATGCTTCGCGAAGAACTAAATTATTAGGTTTATATTATGCGTGCTTTTAAAATTGGATTATTAATCACGTCGGTAAGTGTCATTATTGGAGCAGCGTCGCTTTCTTCAAATACGGAGCAAGAATTAAGCTCTGCCAACACTTGTTTTCATAAAGAGCAAACTAACGCTATCAATCATAGCGTAAACCGCTGTATTCAAATTGAAGAAGATTCCTCATGGGCTTCTTGGTTAACCGGCGATAGCCGCAGTGCACAGTTCCATTATCTAGACTTCCTAGAGTTATTAACAGGTACTGATGACAATCACAAACCCTCTTCAATCAAACCATTATTTTAATTAATGCAGCACTTTTTAAGCGCGTTACAAAGTGTGCTAGCTGCATTTTTTGGTGTGCAATCCGAAGATAAACGTCAAACAGACTTTAAACACCACTCCCCTATTACTTTAATTGCTATTGCCGTGGTACTTTTTGTATTATTTGTGTTGGCTATTTACGCAACCGTGACTTCGGTGCTAAGTACATAGCCATTAGCTCATCGACTTTATTTCGTGAACCGCCTTTTGGGCTAATCGTGCGTTTAACCTGAATTTTATCCAAAGAAGCTTGGCTGTAAATTTTGCGTGTCCATACCGTATCGTGATTTGAAATAAGGACCGGCGTATTATTCTCAAATGCCGCTTGCTCAGCTAAGTTCGCTAAATTAGCCTGGTCATCCAAATTAAACCCGCCTTTTGCATACGAAGTAAAGGATGCGGTTTTACTTAATGGCACATAAGGCGGATCACAATAGATCACTGCATTATTAGGCACCAGTTTGAATACATCATCATACCCTAGGCAAGTAAATGTAGCCTGTTGCGCTTTGCTAGCAAAAAAGTACATTTCTTTTTCAGGAAAATAAGGCTTTTTATATTTACCAAAAGGCACATTAAAAATGCCCTTTAAGTTATAGCGGCATAATCCGTTATAACCATGGCGGTTCATATATAAAAATAAGATGGCTCGCTCATATACATCGCTGCTTTGATTAAACTGCACGCGATAATCATAATACGCATCTGAGTGGTTGTTTAAATCAACAAAAAGCTTTTTGGCATCACTAATAAACTCATCAGGCGAACGCTTGAGCTCTTTATATAAATTGATTAAATCAGCATTAATATCGTTAAGTACATAGTGTTTAAAATTGCTATTTAAAAACACTGAGCCCGCACCAACAAAAGGTTCAACCAAAGTATCTGCATGCTTACTTGCTTGATTTAGTCGCGCGTTAATATCTTCAACGAGGCTGTATTTTCCGCCAGCCCACTTAAGGAAGGCTCTACTCTTTTGCTGCATTGGCTCTTTACTTCAATTCGGTGTTGCGCGATTTTACACTAAAGTTACTGAGTTTACTGATCAACTCGTGCAATTTCTTGTTTTATTTTACTAATTTTTTTATAGAAAGGTTTATTTTTTCTAACCCCTGCAGGAAGCCCTTGCAGTGCTTGCTTCGCCTCATTTAAGTTAGCAAAGCTACCTGTAGTTACTACCCACCATATTTTACCATTTCGTTTAGTTTGGTATGTATTAGTAATACTTTTTAGCTTATGTTTAGCAATAAACTCATTACCTACCTGCTGCTGAGTTACGGCTAAGAGCTGAATAACAAAATTATCCTCAGGTTGTTGTAAGTACCAATTACTGGGTATTTTTACTATTTGGTTTTGCGACTTTGTTTGTGCAGGTTTAGTAATCGGTTTTTCTTCAACGGGTTTTAATTCCGGCTTTTCCTGCTCAACAACAATCGTTGATTCCGTTAAGCTCTCGACAATCGCTGGAACATTATTATTGGTGGTGTCTTGAGTGGGCTTTTGAATGACAGCCGCTGACGGCTCACTACTTACAGGTGGTATAAGTTGCTGTGGTTTATTTTTAATAGCTTGCTCAGTTGTAATAGCGGTTGATAGCACTTGCTCATCAATTTGACGATTAGCATTTTCCCACCACTGGGTCATATCGGCTTTGTATACAAGACCAATAATCAACAGCATAATTATCAATAATAATGTGAGCAGCTGTAAGCGCCAAGACACCTTATCTTTAACGACAATATCAGCAACCTGCTCGCTTGGCTGCCAGGCTAACAACAGACTCGGGTTACCTTGAGCTTCAACTAAAAAGGTTTGAAAGACAGGATCTTCATCATAAGGTAAGCTCGTAAAATACCATCCCATAAGCTGCTTACTTTCAACTGTATTTAATGGCTCTAAATGTATATTTACTGCATCTTTAAAGGGTAGTTTAGACTGCGATGCAATCATAATATAAAGTACATTAGGTGCATTTTTTGATAGTAGCTCAAGCTCTGCGATTAGCTCTTCAGATAAGTGTCTGCCGCCATCAATAACCCACAAACACGCCCCACATTGTAGCTGTTGCGCTAATTGATAATAGTTTTGCGATAAGCTTAGGTTGTGATCAATTAAAGGGGCATTAAAACTTTGCTCTAATAACTGAGTCATTAACTGCACATCAGTCATCTGTGCGCTTACTTGCACAAATGCTTTATTAAAATCGTTATATTTATCAGTAATGAAGGTTTCAAGCAAATAGCTTTTACCTAGACCAGAAGTACCCAATAAAACAATTAGGTTTTGACCATATTCAAATTGTAATGCGATTCTATCCACCAAAGCCGCACGGCTTGGTAAAATTTGTGACTGCATTTATTGCTCGATCAACGCTCTAACTTGATCATCAGATACATCATCAACTAATGCACACTGACCAAATTTGGTGGGTAAAATAAATCGGATAGTCCCTTTTTTATTCTTTTTATCTTTGCGCATATGCAGTAAAAATTGCTCACTAGTCATATCGCTAGGGATTTCGATTGGTAAATTATACGCTGCTATTAATATGGTAATACGCTCTACATCTTGCTGTGTTAAGTCGTTACGAGTATGAGCAAGCTTGGCAGCAAGCACCATACCTGTTGCCACAGCTTCACCATGTAACCACACGCCGTAGCCCATTTGCGCTTCTATAGCATGGGCAAATGTGTGCCCTAAATTTAACAGCGCACGCAAGCCTTGCTCTTTCTCATCTTGTGCAACGATAAGCGCTTTAATTTCACAGCATCTAAAAATAATATGCTGTAAACAGGCTTCATCTAACTGTTGTAATTGAGCGATATTTCGCTCTAAAAAAGCAAACAACTCAGTGTCGTAAATTAGGCCATATTTAATAACTTCAGCCATGCCTGCAGCAAACTCTCGGGTAGGTAAAGTATGTAGAGAACGCGTATCTATAAACACAGCCTGGGGTTGATAAAAAGCCCCTATCATATTTTTACCTAACGGGTGATTTACTGCTGTTTTGCCACCAACTGAAGAATCGACTTGAGATAATAACGTGGTAGGAATTTGGATAAAAGGCACACCGCGCTGATAACAGGCAGCAACAAAACCAGTTAAGTCACCAACTACGCCACCACCTAATGCAATTAAACAGGTGTCACGACCGCAATTATTTTCAAGTAAGAATGCTGATATTTTTTCAAACCAGGTAAGCGATTTATATTGCTCGCCATCTGGAATAATAAAATGAAGTGGGTTTAGCTGTGCTAATGAGTCAAGCAACTGCTGAAGATAGAGCGGTGCAATAGTGTCATTAGTAATGATGATAGGCCGACAATCACCAATATGATGGATTAGACGGCCTGTATCTTGAAGTGCAGATTGACCAATATAAATAGGATAACTTCGCTCGTCTAAATTAACAGTTAATTCAAGCATGCTGGGTTAGTCCTTTTTAATACTGGCTTTTAAAAATCCAATTTCTCGATTATTTGGTTAGCAACAACTTTCGCGCTCTGCTCATCAGTGCGTACAACAAAATCAGCTACTTCTTTATATAATGGTTCACGCTCTTCTGCTAAGCGCTCAAGTACATCACGAGGTGCTTCTTCTGTTTGCAGTAATGGGCGACGCTTGTCGCGTTGCGTACGTGCAACTTGCTTTTCAATCGGTGTCTCTAGGTATACAACAATACCGCGAGCCGAAAGCTTGTTTCGAACTTCTTTACTCATTACTGAGCCACCACCAGTAGCAAGAACAATACCTTGCATCTCGGTTAAGTCACCAATAACAGATTCTTCACGAAGTCTAAAGCCTTCTTCACCTTCAAGATCGAATACCCAGGCAATATCTGCGCCCGTGCGACGTTCGATTTCTTGATCAGAATCAACAAATTCAAGGTGTAATTGGTCAGCGATGTGACGACCAATCGTGCTTTTGCCAGCCCCCATGGGGCCAACTAGAAATATATTACGTTTCTCAGCCATATCTTTTAGTACAAACGAACTCTAAAATTTGAAATAAAACCCCGCCTAACGACCTGGCCCCAAAATTAAGAAAGGGATTATCTCAGTAATCGGTCGGGTATTTCAAGTCAATTAGGATAAAAAGCCATATAACGAGCAATTAAACTAAATAATTACCCATTGGTTAACAAAAAAGCACCTTATTATAGGCAAGTTTATCTTCTAGGGTTAAAATTTATGCAATTAAAGGTTACTACGTGTTACTTAGTAAGTGCTTTTGTATAGTAATTTCAAAAAAACTCAGTCACAAACAACATAAACGTAGTCTTAAAATGCATCCGCAGTACAGTACACAATATAAAATTATATACTGCCTAATTGTACATTTACAGGGAGTGTTCACACCAACATAACTAAATACCAATTCCATCTAGTTTGTCGTTCAGCCTAGATAGTTTGAGTAACCAAAGCCCTGAAGAGTCAATCTGTCTCAAGCAGCACTCAGGTTAGGTAATTAGTCTATTTGAATTTTAGGTGTGACAAAAATCAGCAGTTCGCGCTTTTCATTAAACTCGCTTGTGCTTTTAAATAGTCTTCCTACGTAAGGAAGGTCGCCCAATAAAGGTACTTTTTTGGTCGAATTAATAATTTGCTGTTGGAAAATACCACCCAACACTACCGTTTGTCCATTCTCAACGAGAACTTGAGTCTCAATTTGTTGCGTATCAATAGCAACAGCAGGACCAGTTCCTGTTTGAACAGTATCACCACGGGTATCTTGAGTAATTATTAAGTTTAAAATAACTTTGTTGTCTGGTGTGATGTGAGGTGTTACCTCTAGGCTCAACACTGCCTTTTTAAAGCTTACAGTTGTTGCGCCACTTGAAGCAGATTCAACATATGGGATCTCAGTACCTTGCTCAATACGCGCTTTTTGCTGGTTAGCAGCGGTGATACGCGGACTAGCAATGATTTCACCCTTATTTTCTTCTTCGAGCGCAGTTAATTCTAAATCAATTAACGTTCCATTAGCTAGTTTAGCTATATGCATACCAATACTTGCCGATGGATTTGCGACAGGTAAATTAACGTTGAGTCGATCTGAAAGGCTAGGAATATTTCCATTAGAAATAGTTTCAGCGCCTTCTAATGTACCAGAAACACCATCAGAGCCTTGTTGATCACTGAAGCCCCAACGAACGCCTAAGTCTTCGGTTACATTATCACGAACGGTTACCATACGCGCTTCAATAACCACTTGTTTGACCGGTATATCTAAGGTTTCGACCATGCGGCGAACACTTTCAATGCTTTTTGCCGTGTCTTTCATTAATAGCGTATTAGTACGTTGATCAACAGACACACTGCCTCTCGCTGTAATAATGCTATTGGTATCTGTTTTTAATAAGTCAGCAAAATCTTCTGCTTTGGCGTAATTTAAACGGATGTATTCACTATACAGTGGCTCTAAATCTTCAACTTGTTGCTTCGCTTTTAACTCTTTTGCTTCACGGGCAGCAAGCTCTTCAGATGGCGCCACCATTAAAATAGAACCATCCATACGTTTGTCTAAGCCTTTTATTCTTAGCACGACGTCTAATGCCTGATCCCAAGGAACCCCATCTAAGCGAAGGGTAATGTTGCCAGTTACTGAGTCACTTGTTACCAAGTTAAAATCATTGTAGCCCGCAATAATCTGTAACACGGCGCGAACAGAGATATCCTGAAAATTAAGCGTCATAGGGCGGCCTAAGTATTCTTTGCCTCCATCTAAAAATCCATTTTGAGTCTCGTCTTTCTCAACCGTTAAGGTAAAAATATTTTCGATTTGCTGATACGTGTAAGCAAAAGCTTTATTAGGTTCAATTACAATGCGTGTCAGATTATCTTCCTTAAACGTTTCTATACTGCTCACTACAGTACCAAAGTCGAGTACGTCTAATTCATACAATAAGTCATCTAAAATATCGGTATGATGAAACTCTGCAATGATTTTCCCGCCACTTTCATGAACCTCAATAGCAGCCTGTGTATCTTGCAGGTAAACAAGTACTTTTGCTTCACCTTTTTCACCGCGGCGAAAATCAATTGCTTGAATGCCATTAATATAATTAGAGGTATAAGCAGGTGTATCTTCACTTGTTGTTACTATTTGCTCTGTTAGAGGATTATCAGATATTCTTATTGAAACTAAATTGTTGTTTACCTCAGTCTCATATATTTTTAATCGCTCCAAATTAATGGTTACCTTTAAACCCGCGCTGGTCATCATGCTGCTGATGTTACTTATTCCTGCTTGGTTAATAGCAATATTTGCCAACCCTTCATCTAGTTCAACAGCATTAAATAATAGCTCTATACGTGCCGGACTATTAAAAACTTGTACCTCAGGTTGTTGCTGTAACTCTTCATCAAATACTAGCTGTAATTCGGTTTCACCTTTAAGTAATGGATTATATCGAACATCATAGAGTAAAGGGGCTGCACTGACTGTTTTCGTAATTAGTAATAAAAATACAAATAGCAACGTCGTTAAAATACGGTGATGCGAACACTCAGCTTTGTGCATATAGGGAATACCATTTTTCTTATTAATTTGCGCCATTAGTTGCCGCCTCTAACATTTCTAATTTGGTCAAACGTTCTTTCCAACAACCTGACCCATCAGGGATTAATTCTACTAATTCAATATAGTCACTATTAACACTGCTTACTTTTCCATCATAGGTACCTAAATAGCTCCCTATCGATACTCGGTGTAAGGTGTTATCAGCAGCTGTAATGAGCGCCCATGTCTTGCCGTTCGATCCTATTGTGCCCTTCATTGATAAATTATCTAATGGGTACTTCTCCAGAGGTTGACGAACACGTTCTGGGTCTGGGTGAAGACAGTTTTTAACTTGTGTTAGCTTATTTTGTATAATTTCTGGTTCTGGTGCTACAAAAGGGCTACGTATATCTTTGGCGTTATATTCAAAGTGCTCAAATTTAACTAACTCAGGTATTTTTTCTACACGTGCAGTAGTGTTTGCCTTAACCTGATCAATAAATTCTTTTTGCTCAGATGTATCTTCATTACAGCCACTGAGCAACAATATTGCGACAGTTAAAAAGGGAAGTTGCTTCATCATCTTACCCCCTCTTCATAACGATAAGTTTTTGCTACTACACTAAATGTTAGCTGCTTTTCGCCAGATGATAAAATAGAAAAGTCGTGTAAACTTACTATTCTTGGCAATTGAGCCACTTTTCCTACAAATTCACCAAACTCATGATAAGTGCCTACCACTTCAATTTTAATGGGTAGTTCGGTATAGAACTCTTTTTCAACTTCTGGTAGCCAACCAATTTTTAAAAATGTTAAGCCGCTGGTTGTCCCCACATAGGAAAGGTCATCTAATAATCCTGGCGTCTCATTTGAGGTAGGTAGACGTTTTAATAGCTGAGAAAACTTATCTTCCATCTCAACCATTTGTTCACGATAGATATCGAGCTTACTGGCAACTGCATATTTAGTTCGATAAGTTGTGCGTAATTCTATCTCTTTGGCAACCGCGTTATGGTAGCTTTCTATCTCATCTGACACTAATAAGCTGTAGCTAAAAAACAATACGAGACAAGCAACAAAAGAGCAGCATATTGCTTTTACAATAACTGGCCACTCGCCTATATTATCAAGCTCTATTTCATTCCAATCTATTTCTGAAAACGACTTAAAATCAAGGTTCATTACGTACCTCACCTATTCTGTCAAATGGTTTTACGTAGAACTCCATATTAAAATCGCTGAGTAAACGAGAAGACTGCTCACCTGCAACAATACCTTGCATTGTCGGGCGCTCTAATAAATAAGAACTTTGTACCTGTCGAAGCATAGTGGATAAACGATTATTAGACTCACTTTTACCTAATACATGAATTTGACTACCTTTACGCTCAAGCTTGGTTAAGTAAACCCCGGCAGGCACTATTTTTGCCACTTCATCCATTATTTGCGTGCCTAAATTTCGGCTGCTTTGTAGTTCTTCAATTAAACGCATACGTTGTTGTAGGTTTTCTTTTTTTTTGTCTAAATCACGTATATCGCGAATTTTTTGATCAAGCATTGTAATTTCTGAGCTGAGGTAGTTATTTTTTAGCATTTGTCCTTCTTTTAGACCGCTATAGAATGTACTCAGCGCATACATAGTTACAAAGCAAGCTATAACCACGGCCATCAGCAATGTAATAAATTTCTTTTTAGACTGCTCACGCTGTAATTCACGCCAAGGTAGTAAATTTATATGTGGCATGATGAAAAACTCCTCAACGCCAGGCCGGTCGCAATTGCAAACTGAGTGCGGTGGCGCTGTATTATATTACGATCTACTCTAGGTGATATTTCCATTTTATCAAATGGTTCAACAACAACCGTATGTATCCCTAATTCTTCAATTAATAACCTATCAATACCTTTAATCATGGCAGAACCGCCAGTCAGTACGATATAGTCCAACTGCTCTTTACCCGTTGTGGTTAAAAACATTTGTACAGCACGACGAACTTGCTGCAATAGCGAGGTTTGAAAAGGCGCTAACACTTCAAATGTATAATTAGGAGGTAAATCACCCGTTGTTTTACCAATTTCAGCCTCATCAAAGCCTTTATTGTAGTAAGCAACAATACTATTTGTGTATTGGTCACCACCAAATACTTGGTCGCGGGTATAAATTGTTTCACCAGATTGCACTACACTGACTAAGGTAAGCACTGCACCTATATCAACTACCGCAACGGTCTTATCAAACGCATCAGATGGGAGCTGTTGATAGTAAACATCCATAGCCCTACTTAATGCATAACTTTCAACATCCACTACTTTGGCTGTTAAATTTGCAGCACTAAGTGCGCCTACTCTCGCTTCCACACTTTCCGTTCTCGCTGCAGAAAGTAGAACATTAATTTTGCTCGGATCGGCACTGTTAGTAGAGAGTTTTTCAAAATCTAAACTGACTTCATCTAATGGATAAGGAATCAAACTATCGGCTTCAATCTCAATCTGTGACTCTAATTCAGCGTCGCTTAAGGAAACATCCATGAAAATGACTTTGGTAATCACTGTTTGCCCTGAGACAGCAACAGCAGCAGACTTTAATGACTTTGGTAGTTTTCGTTTTAACTTGGTTATCACATTGCCAATTGCTTCAATATCTTGAATGTTACGCTCGCTCATAGCGCCTTTTGGCATAGGTTCAATTGCAAGTGCCTCTAGTCGAAGCCCAGTTTCTGTTTCACTTAAAAGCACGGCCTTGATAGAGTGCGATCCTATATCAATACCCACCATCATAGGCGATGGTTTTTTTATCAATTGACTTAGCATGTTTGAAACTTTGCCTTTGTTTTAATAATAAACAAGTTATAATTTATATCTTAAAAAATATTATTCAATTTTTAATCAATATATACTAGCAGTCTCAACCTGTAATTGGGAGTCCGTTTAGGGAATTATCAGTGATTTTATTAAAAAGAACTTTACAATTTTTGATCATTTGTGCATTACTTGCACTAATTACATTGCTTAGCCTTTATTACTACGTTAAATCCGATATTCCAAGCGTACAGGTTTTAAAAAACGTTCAATTACAAACGCCTATGCAAGTATTCACCAAAGATGGGCTCCTAATCAACCAATTTGGTGAAAAAAGACGTATCCCTGTAACTATAGACCAAATTCCTGAGCCTTTATTACAAGCTTTTTTAGCAACAGAAGATAACCGTTTTTATGACCATATCGGTATCGATCCAATTGGTATTGTACGCTCAGCACTGGTACTGATTTCTACCGGTGAAAAAAAGCAAGGTGCTAGTACAATCACGATGCAGTTGGCTCGTAACTTCTTTTTAACGCGAGAAAAAGCCTACATTCGTAAGGTAAAAGAAATATTTATTGCCATCCATATCGAAAATTTACTTTCAAAAGATGAAATCTTTGAACTTTATCTGAATAAAATAGAGCTAGGAAACCGAGCCTTTGGTATTGGTGCAGCTGCTCAGGTTTATTATGGTAAAGAGCTAAAAGAGCTTACTCTTGCACAAATGGCAATGATTGCCGGTTTACCCAAAGCGCCTTCAGCACTTAACCCTATTCGTAATCCAAAGCGAGCCAAGGCCAGAAGAAATGTAGTGTTAGGGCGAATGCTAGATGAAAAATATATTTCTAGAGCGCAGTATAACGAAGCTACGAGCCAGCCAATTACCGCCTATTTCCATGGGGCTGAAATTGACTTATATGCGCCATATATTTCAGAAATGGTACGTGCTGAAATGGTATCGCGCTACGGTATAGATAAAGCCTATAACTCTGGATTTAAAGTGTATACTTCTGTTGAGTCAAATATTCAACAGGCGGCACAAACGGCTTTGGTTAACAATTTACATGCCTATGATATGCGCCATGGATTTAGAGGTCCTGAAGCCATTTTATGGGATCCACAAACAGAGCCCACACCTTCTGATTCTAAGTTATTAAACATTTTAAAAGAGGCCAATGAACTAGGCCCTCTAAAAGCCGCTGCAGTTTTAAATGTATCAGACAAAAGCGCGGAAGTAATACTTAAAAGCGGCGAACGCACAACATTGACTTGGGATAATCTAAAGTGGGCACGTAAGTTTATCACCCGTTATCGCCAAAGCTTTGCTCCTGAAGCAGCAAGCGATATATTAACGCCTGGCATGCAAATATGGCTGCGTAAAAATGATGACAACAGCTATATTTTGAGTCAAATCCCTGAAGCTGCAAGCGCCATTGTGTCTTTAGACCCACAAGACGGGCGTATAAAAGCCATTGTAGGCGGTTACAGCTTTGAACAAAGCCAATATAACCGTGCAGTGCAAGCTAAACGCCAAGTTGGCTCTAATATTAAGCCATTTATATACTCTGCTGCACTTGAAAAAGGCTACACCTTAGCGTCAATTTTAAATGATGCTCCTATAAATCAATGGGATAAAAGCCAAGGTGTCGCATGGCGACCTAAAAATAGCCCTGCCATTTATAATGGCCCTATTCGCATTCGCCGTGCTTTAGCACAATCAAAAAATGTGATTTCGGTACGTTTATTACGTGGTGTTGGCTTGCAACGTACAGCCGATCATTTACTTAAATTTGGCTTTGCAAATGAAGATATAAATCGCAGTGAATCACTGGCTTTAGGTAGCGCATCTATCACTCCAATAGAGTTAGCTCGTGGCATGAGTACTTTTGCCAATGGCGGCCACTTAATCGAACCTTACTTTATTTCAGAAATTCAAGATGCCATGGGCAACACCTTATTTAAAACTAACCCGACTGTAATTTGTGATGATGAAGCGACAACGCCTAGCTCGCTAATGCTAAGTGAGCACGTAGCACCAAATTGCGCGCCGCAGATTATATCTAAACAAAATGCATTTTTAATTGCCAGTGCTATGAACAGCGCAATTTGGGGTGGTGGTAGCTGGTCTCATAAAACAGGTTGGAGTGGCACAGGATGGCGTGCACAAGCGCTCAAACGTCGCGATCTGTCAGGTAAAACAGGCACCACGAATGACTCTGTAGATACTTGGTTTAGCGGCTTTAATCGCGATGTGATGACCTCTGTTTGGGTTGGCTTTGATAACCCTGGTAATACGTTGGGACGCTCAACCTATAACAATAACTTAGGAAGTGGGCAAATATCAGGCGCAGAATCAGGTGCTAAAACAGCTCAGCCTGCATGGGTGGATTTTATGAAAGTCGCACTGGATGGTAAACCTGCGGCACCTATCGAACCGCCTGAAGGGTTGGTTTCTATTCGTATTGACTTAGAAACGGGGCTATTAAGTCATAAAAACGATTACACCAGCCGTTTTGAATACTTTGAAAAAGGCACCGCTCCCACGAAGTATGTGTTATCACAACCAAATGATATATTTGAAGAAAACACTAAAACTGAAGAAGAGCTATTTTAAATATAGCGAACATCAAAAAGGCCGCTAATTTGCGGCCTTTTTGATGGTCTAACTAATATTTTGTACCAACCAGTATAAGTCAGAGTGCACGCCCGCTGCGGTCACTTCTTTACCCGCACCAGGGCCTTGTATCACTAATGCGTTTTGGTTATACCACTGAGTATTAATCACAAAAATATTATCGCCAGGTGTTAAATTAGCAACCGCTTCGCTTTTTGGTACATAGGCAATTCCTACCTTAGCGTTTAGCTTGCTGTTATTAAACTCTAGCAATCCGGTATAACACAGTGCAGCATTTTGTTGCAAAGCCGCTTCGAAGTGCTGCTTGATAAACGTATCTAAACTAGCCTTGTTATCAACAAAGTCATTCCAACTGCCCGCACTTAGCTCATCGGGCATCAATGCCGATAAAGAAATGTCATCAAGTTCCAATTCAATACCTAATTCACGCGCCAAAATAAGCAACTTGCGTTGCATATCTCGGCCAGATAAATCTTCTCGCGGATCAGGTTCGGTGAACCCCAAAGCTTGTGCTTCAAGCACTAAATCTGAAAATGCCTTGCTGCCATCATACATACTGCATAACCATGACAGCGTGCCAGAAAACACGCCTTCTATACGCGTTATTTTATCGCCACTGTTTTGCAAATCGGCCAGTGCAAAGTTAATCGGTAATCCGGCTCCCACACTGGCATTATAACGCCAATGTAAGCCGCGCTGTGCTAAATCTTCACGTAATGCTTGATACCAGCTCAGCGGAGCTGTGCCTGCGTATTTATTAGCACTAATTAAGTGACAATTTAATTCCACAAATTTGCTATAAAGCTGGCTAAAATATTCACTGGCGGTAATATCAATCACTACCTTATGTTCATATTCAAGCGTATCAATGTATGACAACAAATCAGCTTGCTGATAGGGGCTTGCATGGTTTTCCCATTGCTGTTGCCAGCTCTCACAGTCTAACCCATTGGCATTAACCAGCATCTGCTCTGAGCGTAGTAATGCTACTAACTTAATGTTAAAACCTGATGATAAACGGGCTATTTGTGCTGGTAGTTGGCGCATAAATTCGGTACCAACATTACCAAGCCCTGCAATAACTAAAGCTATTTCTTGCGCTTTATTGATCAATTTATCATGCAGTAAGCTCAGCACATCACTCTCAAGTACCTGATCGGTTAATAATAACGTATAACCGTCACCAAAATGAGTAAACCTAGGGTGAATTGATTGCCCTTGAAGTACAGCGGCACTTTGCTCACCGAGTATCGCTATATCTTGCTCTGATGCAATAATTGCAACCCCATTTAAGTTAGACTCACTAATGTTGGCGCGGCCAGCAAAATAATTAACCACCTGATATGTCGCCGACGCAGGGACTACCAAGTAAATTTCGCCCGCATGTTCAAAGTGATGCAAACTATGCTGAATAAGCTGACTAACATGCGCTACCTCGCCTTCACTCAAGTCATCAACAGTAAGTAAATCCACATTGTTAATCGTGGTTAAAAAGCGCTTTTGTTTACTCATTCCTAATTTAACTATTTCGGTATGGCTGCCTTGAAGATCGTAACTACTGCGAACAATTAACTCTATATCGGTCCCTTTTAATGGCGATAATGTTTTAGCATGTAGTACGGGGTTACCTAATCTAGCCAATAAATTAGCTTGTTCGCGGCACACCCGCGCATACTTAATCGCATTAGCGACCTTACGCGGATCAGTACTAAAAACACCTTGAGTGTCAGTCCAAATAGACACTTTTTTAGCATTGCAATATCGTGCTAATAAAGTAGCACTGTAATCACTACCATTTCGCCCTAAGGTCACGGTTTCATGTTGTAAATTAGCCGCAATAAACCCTGTAACGACATTAATTTTGCTTGTATCTATGGCTTTTAAGCACTGCTGCTGATTATTAGCATGCTGTAGCTGCCCTGCGTCTAATATGAATAACTGCCTAGCGTCCAGAGCGCAAGCACTAACGTTAAGTTGCCCTAAGTAAGCGCTTAATAGCCTTGCAGACCATAATTCGCCATGAGCTAATAGCCACGCTTCAGTTAATATGTTTTGCTTAGCCTGCTGAGTAATAATGCTTAGCTCAGTGGCAAGTATATTGAGTGCTTCATGCTTAGCATTGGCTATAAGCAATTGTTCAATTAGCGAAGATTGATGATTACTTATTAATAAAATAATGTCAGCAATCGCTTGGGTATCTTGCTGTTGAAAGCTTTGCCACAATTTAACCAAGGTATCGGTGGTTTTACCGGCAGCAGATACCACCACACAATCCCCGGCTTGAGCATGAGTTAAAATAATATTTGCGACACTTTTAAAGCGATCCGCTGAGGTTAAACTCGAACCACCAAATTTATGAACCTGATTTACCATGTTAATACCAACTCGACTTCATGTTTTATATTTTCAAAATTGGTAGGCACTACCATAACGCCGGATGCGCCGCGTTTAGTTTCGCTGAGCCAAATGACTCACTGGCACCATTTTTTGCAGCTAAAGCATTATCTGCTTGCCCGGGGCGAACCAAATTAAATACCCTGTCTAAATCAGCAAGTAAGTCTTTTGCATCTTCAATACCCACCGAAATACGAATAAGCGTATCACCCACCCCAGCTTCTGCACGAGCAGTCGCCTCCATGCCTGCATGGGTCATGGTTGCGGGGTGACAAATCAAACTTTCAACTCCGCCTAATGATTCCGCCAAACTAAATTCATTTAAGCGCGTTAAAAACGCTGCAGCATCGTTTATATCGCCTTTGATATCAAAACTAACCATTGCACCAAAGCCAAACTGCTGCGCCTTAGCAAGCGCATGTTGTGGATGTGATTCAAGACCTGGATAGTAAACCTGAGCAACAAACGGGGAGTTTTCTAGATACTGTGCAATAGCGAGTGCGTTTTCTTGGTGTTGCCTCAAACGCACGTTTAACGTGCGCAAACCTCTGAGAGTTAAATAGCTATCAAATGGCGCTCCAGTAATGCCAATATTATTTGCCCACCATGCCAGTTCTTCACCAAGCTCAGCGGTTGCTGCAATAACCGCCCCCCCAACAACATCTGAATGACCATTGATATATTTAGTAGTTGAGTGAACCACAATATCAGCACCAAATTTAATCGGATTTTGCAAAGCCGGCGATAAAAATGTGTTATCGGCAGCAACCAGTGCACCGCACTGCTTAGCAATATCGGTAACTGCTTTAATATCAGTTAATCGTAAAATTGGATTACTCGGTGTTTCAATCCAGATCAGCTTAGGTTTTATAGCAAGAATATGCGAAAAGCTTTCGCTTTTAGTGAAATCGACCACTTCTAGCTTTAACAAGCCGCGTTTTTCCAGTGAAGTAAATAAACGATAACTGCCCCCATAGCAATCGTGAGGGATCACTAATGTATCGTCACTATTTAATAATTGGGTTGTTAAGTGAACAGCCGCCATGCCCGTTGCGGTAATTATGCCTTTAGCCCCGCCTTCAAGTTCAGTGAGCGCCTCAGCCAAAATGTCACGGTTAGGATTACCACTGCGGCCATAATCATATTGGCGCTTGGTATCAAAGTCAGCAAATGAGTAAGTGGTTGATAAATAAAGCGGTGGAACAACCGCACCATGCTGTTTATCGGCTTCTATTCCAGTACGAACAGCAATTGTTGCCTTATTTTTTTCACTCATTTTCGTCACCTTTACTATTTTGGATGTTTAGACGTCTAAAAGGTAGCGCATGCAGTTTAAGATGTCAAAACATTTAAATGTCTAGATAGCTAAATAACTAGTATTTGACTATCTTTTTTAAACCGATAGAATTTCACGCATATTTACACGCTTTGATGCTGTGTGAGCAATTTATAATCTGAGGCAACGATACATCTTATGGCTAAATGGAATGGTGAATATATTCACCCATACGCAGAACACGGGAAAAAATCCGAACAAGTAAAAAAGATCACCGTTTCGATCCCGCTAAATGTATTAAAAGTATTAACCGACGAGCGTACCCGTCGTCAAATAAACAACTTACGCCATGCAACAAATAGTGAGCTTTTATGCGAAGCGTTCTTGCATGCGTTTACAGGGCAACCGCTACCTAATGATGATGATCTTCGTAAAGACAACGCAGAAAAAGTACCTGAAGAGGTGAAGAAAATAATGCAAGAAATGGGACTAGAAGTGCCTATTTTAAATGAAGACTAAATTTCTTTATCTGTGTTATAAAAAAACCTCAGCAAATGCTGAGGTTTTTTTGCGTTAATTTACACTTAAAATTACGCCATGTAATTTTCTGGCATATCAATTTGTGCCACACCCGAATCAACTGCAGCTTGAGCAACGGCTTTGGCGATACGAGGCAGTAAGCGCGGATCCATAGGTTTTGGTATAATATATTTAGCACCAAACTCTAATTTATCGATACCTGCAGCAGTCAATACTTCAGCCGGAACTGGCTCTTTAGCAATACTGCGAATTGCCTCTACAGCAGCTATTTTCATTTCATCGTTTATTTCACTTGCGCGTACATCTAGTGCGCCGCGGAAAATAAATGGAAAACAAAGTACGTTGTTAACTTGGTTCGGATAATCAGAGCGGCCAGTCGCCATAATAAGATCGTTGCGTGCAGCATGTGCTAATTGCGGATCAATTTCAGGATCGGGGTTTGAACATGCAAATACAACTGGGCGGTCAGCCATTAACTTCAAATCATCGGCGGCTAATAAATTAGGGCCTGATACACCAACAAACACATCGGCATCTTCAATTACGTCCTGTAAAGTACGTTTATCCGTGTTGTTTGCAAATAATTGCTTATATTCATTTAAGTCATCACGACGTGTATGAATAACACCTTTACGGTCTAACATATAAATATGTTCACGCAGTGCGCCACACTTAATTAAAAGCTCCATACAGGCAACAGCTGCAGCGCCGGCACCTAAACACACGATAATCGCATCTTCAATTGCTTTACCTTGTACTTCTAGCGCATTTAGCATACCCGCAGCCGTTACAATTGCCGTACCATGTTGATCATCATGAAACACAGGAATGCTGCAACGTTCTATAAGTGCTTTTTCTATCTCAAAACATTCTGGCGCTTTAATATCTTCTAGGTTGATACCACCAAACGTATCTGCAATATTCGCAACCGTGTTGATAAAGTCTTCGGTTGTGCGGTGCTTAACTTCTATATCAATTGAATCTAGGCCTGCAAAACGTTTAAATAATAATGCTTTGCCTTCCATTACTGGTTTTGAGGCCAGAGGGCCTAAATTACCTAAGCCTAAAATTGCGGTGCCGTTAGTAATAACCGCAACCATATTTCCTTTACCAGTATACTTATAGGCATTTGCTGGATCAGCGGCAATTTCACGAACAGGTTCTGCAACACCTGGGCTATATGCGAGCGCGAGGTCTTTAACCGTCTCAGCGGGCTTGGTCAGCTCAATACTGATTTTACCTGGAACGGGATGGGCATGGTAATGTAGTGCTTGTTCACGAAAATCTGACATAACGCGATTATATCCTGCAATTTAAGTTAAAGTGAGAGGTAGTTTTATTCTACGATACCTTTATTATTTTTAAATTCCAAGCAATATCAGGTCTATCCTGTTATATGCTAGAACTCTTAATTTTAAGTGATTTATCAGCAACTTCCCTAGATTATCCTGACATTTTTAAAATATAAATTCGTCATAAAAATGAAAATTACAGGTCGTTTTTACCCTTATTCAATATTTATGAAATACTCTTTTCAGTCTTAAATTAAAATAGTGAAATACCGAACTTTGTTTAACTTTAAATACAAATAACTTCACGTTAACTACATTTAAGTACCATATTTAAAGTGTAACAAATAAAAATATAGAGAATATTGGCAATTTTGTCTGCAAATGTTTATGCATATTCGGAATAAGAACAGGAAATAGTTATGCAAAAATAATAAATACAAAACTGTTATAAAAATGGAGGGATAAGTGAATTTTAGGCACAAAAAAAGCACCCTAAGGTGCTTTTTTTACATAGAAACAAAAAATTATTTTTTGCTGCTAAGTGCACCGAAGCGCTTGTTGAAGCGATCAACACGGCCGCCAGTGTCTAAAATCTTTTGCTTACCAGTGTAAAACGGGTGACACGCAGAACATACATCTAAGTGAATGTCTTTACACAAAGTAGAACGAGTTTCGAATTTGTTTCCGCATGAACAAGTTGCAGAAATTACTTCGTACTTAGGGTGAATACCTTCTTTCATAGGAACCTCTAGTTAAGGCCGCATCGCTCTCCAAACCCGAAGTCTGGCACCATACGTCGTTAAAACAAATTTATTGGTCGCGAATTTTATCCAACAACCCGCACGCACACAAGCTTTAATTATTCTTTTTACTAAAAAGTCTGCAAACACCTATTGATTACTGATTTGTCGGTAGGCTTTTAATACTATTTTTAGTACATTAGGCTATTAGGTTTCTTAGTTGAGTTGTTATGTGTTTTGTTGAAGTTGCAATAAAAGTCCCCTTACCTCGCACCTTTGATTATAAAGTGGATGAGCAATTAACACCGCTGACTAAATTGCAGTCTGGCATGCGCGTACTCGTCCCTTTTGGCAATCAACGAAAAGTAGCGGTTATCCTTAGTTTAAAAACCGATACAGAAGTTCCTGAAGGCAAAATCAAATCTATTATTGAAGTAATTGATAATTCGCCGGTGTTATCTGCGCAACATTTGGAGCTGCTGAAGTTTACTGCGCGTTATTATTGTTATCCACTAGGTGAAACTATTCATATTGCACTCCCCAATGCGCTGCGCCAAGGTGAATGCCCTGATAAAACCAGTATAAATATGCTGACGTTAACTGATAAAGGGGCGCTTTTACCATCTTTAAAAGCTAAAATACAGCTTAACTTGCTTAAGCAATTATCTGCATCGGGTAAATCATCATTAACGGAACTAAAAGCACTCGGGTTTAATAAAAAGACTATTGATAGCCTGTTGGCAAAAGAGTTGATAGTGCAAACCATTGAACATGACAATCAATGGCAACATGCCTCTCCTACTGTGGGCACTAAGCCTCGCTTAAATAAAGAACAAGCGATTGCTTGCACAGCTATTAATCAAAGCACCGGTTTCAATAGCTTTTTACTTGAAGGTGTCACTGGTAGCGGTAAAACAGAAGTTTACCTACAGTGTCTTGAAGAGGTGTTAAAGCGTGGAGAGCAAGCGTTAGTACTTGTTCCTGAGATAGGTCTAACACCGCAAACAGTGAATCGTTTTAGGCGCCGCTTCCCTGACACGCCAATTATGCTATGGCATTCAGCGCTCACCGATAACGAGCGCCTGCAAACATGGCGGTTTTGTGAAAAAGGCAGTTGTGCCATCGTTATAGGTACTCGTTCGAGTATTTTTCTGCCCTTTTTAAAACTCGGGATGATTGTGGTTGATGAAGAACATGATGCTTCATTTAAACAACAAGATACTTTACGCTATCATGCACGCGATTTAGCAGCGTATCGTGCTTATCAGCATAACATTCCGCTTATTTTAGGCAGTGCGACTCCCGCATTAGAAACACTGCACAAAGCAATTAATAACAAATACCAGTTACTCACATTAAGTGAGCGAGCACAAACTGCCACCGATAATCAATTTAAGCTTCTCGACATGAAAGGTCAGCCTGATCAAGCAGGTATTGCCCATGCGAGCCTAGCGATAATGCGCCAGCACCTGAATAAAGGTAAGCAGGTAATGGTATTTTTAAACCGCCGTGGTTTTTCGCCTACTTTAATATGTCATGAGTGTGGTTGGTTAAGTGAATGTAATCGCTGCAGCACGAGTGCAACCTTTCATAAAGCCATCGGTCAGATGATTTGCCATCACTGTGGTGACCAATATCAAGTACCGCATCAATGCCCTGATTGTGGTAGCACGCAGATATTTCCTAACGGTAAAGGCACTGAACAAATAGAAGAATTTTTGAGTACTGAATTTAAAGACATCCCAATTAGCCGAATAGACCGCGACTCTACGAGGCGCAAAGGCAGCCTTGAAAAAGCATTGGATGAAATAAACCAAGGCGGCGCACGCATTTTAGTCGGTACGCAAATGCTAGCTAAAGGTCATCACTTTGCGGATGTAAGCTTAGTACTTATTTTAGACGTAGATAGTGGTTTATATTCGTGTGACTTTAGGGCAACAGAACACCTTGCTCAATTAGTGACACAGGTTGCAGGTAGAGCGGGACGTTCTGGTGAACCCGGTGAAGTCTTATTACAAACACACTTCCCTGAGCACCCGTTATTACAAGATTTAGTTAATAACGGCTATCAAGATTTTGCCCGCTTTGCGCTCACTGAGCGCAGTGACGCGCAGTTACCACCCATCACCAGTATGGCGATAGTTCGTGCACAGGGACATAACATTAAGCAAGTCGTCGACTTTCTAACGGATTTGGTTCCTGTCAATGGGGTATCTGGTATACAATTGCTTGGACCTATCCCTGCGCCTTTAGAAAAGATTGCGGGGATGTATCGTTTTCAATTACATATTCAAGCGCAAGATCGACGCATTTTACACCCGTATCTTGCACAAATGGTTAATTATCTCAGCACCAGTAAACTAGCTCAAAAAGTTCGCTGGAGTTTAGACGTAGACCCTACAGACATGATTTAGGTAAGGCCACACATAACACCATGGCACAGCACGATTATATTAATAAAAAACCAAAAAATAGAAAAAACACCAAACAAGAACCGGCTAAAAAACCTTTTCCGCTGTTATTAACTTTCATTGCACTAGTACTTGTGGGTGGTTTCGCATATGGACTCTGGTTTGTTAAAAATAATGCCGATCCTGATCTTGTTGAAAAACAGGCAAACCCAACAGCCGAAAAACAAGTAGAAATAGCTAAACCGCGGCCACCTAAATTTATTAAAGAAATTAAAGAGCATGAAATTCAAGTTGAAGTGAAAGAGCTTGAACAAAAAGGCCCGTATGTTATGCAGTGTGGTTCATTTAAAACGCATCAACAAGCTGAAACCTTAAAGGCTAAAATAGCCTTTGCAGGGCTAATTTCAGAGATCAAAAAAACCACAGGTACTAATGGTATTTGGTATAAGGTGCGTTTAGGGCCTTATGAAACCAAGCGCCAAGCAGAAAGTGATAAGAACAAACTAAAACGAATTAATATCGTTGGCTGCGGAATTTGGGGCTGGACTTGAATTTAAACCATTCACCCATATAACCTCTTCATAATCGTTTTTTACGCGCTGCCCCCTTGCAGCGCGATGATGAGGAATAACATGACTACAATCGTAAGTGTACGCCGTGATGACAAAGTTGTTATTGGTGGTGACGGCCAAGTCTCTCTTGGTAATACTGTAATGAAGGGCAATGCCCGAAAAGTTCGACGTCTTTATAATGGCAAAGTAATTGCTGGTTTTGCTGGCGGTACTGCTGATGCCTTCACCCTTTTCGAACGTTTTGAAAGCAAATTAGAAATGCACCAAGGCAATCTAACTAAAGCGGCCGTAGAAATGGCTAAAGATTGGCGTAGCGATCGTGCCTTACGTAAACTTGAAGCCCTGCTAGCTGTTGCGGATGAAACTGCCTCATTGATCATCACTGGTAATGGTGACGTCGTACAACCTGAAAACGACCTGATCGCAATTGGCAGCGGCGGAAACTTTGCACAATCTGCTGCAACCGCCTTATTAGAAAATACCGACTTAAGTGCCCATGAAATTGTAGAGAAAAGCCTAACAATTGCTGGCAACATCTGTGTATTTACGAATAACTTCCAAACTATCGAAGAATTGTAATAGGAACTCGCCATGTCTGATATGACCCCAAGAGAAATTGTTCATGAGCTAGACCAACATATTATTGGTCAAGCAAAAGCAAAAAAAGCGGTTGCTATTGCCCTTCGTAATCGCTGGCGCCGTATGCAGTTAAACGAAGACTTACGCACAGAAGTAACGCCAAAGAATATTTTAATGATTGGCCCAACTGGTGTAGGTAAAACAGAAATTGCGCGTCGTTTAGCAAAACTTGCTAATGCCCCTTTTATCAAAGTTGAAGCCACTAAATTTACAGAGGTGGGTTATGTAGGTAAAGAAGTTGAAACTATCATCCGTGATTTAGTTGATGTTTCAATTAAAATGACTCGTGAGCAACAAACTAAAAAGTTTAAACACCGTGCAGAAGAAGCTGCAGAAGAGCGTATTTTAGATGTATTACTGCCTCCAGTGAAAGATCAATACGGTGAAGTTCAGCGCGATGAAAACTCATCAACACGCCAATCGTTTCGTAAAAAATTACGTGAAGGCCAGTTAGATGACAAAGAAATTGATATTGACTTAGCGCAAGCCCAGCCGAATGTTGAAATTATGGCTCCTCCTGGCATGGAAGAAATGACCAACCAGCTACAGGGTATGTTTCAAAATATGGGTGGTGATAAACGCACTAAACGTAAGCTTAAAATTAAAGAAGCGTTTAAATTACTTACCGAAGAAGAAGCTGGTAAATTAGTTAACCCTGAAGAATTGAAAGAGCAAGCAATTTTTGCGGTAGAGCAAAATGGCATTGTGTTTATTGATGAAATAGACAAAATCTGTAAGCGTGGTGAAGCCTCAGGCCCAGATGTAAGCCGTGAAGGTGTACAACGTGATTTATTACCGCTTATTGAAGGCTCTACGGTTAATACTAAGCATGGCATGGTTAAAACTGACCACATGCTATTTATTGCCTCAGGTGCATTCCAAATGTCTAAGCCATCAGACATGATCCCGGAGTTACAAGGCCGTTTACCTATTCGTGTTGAACTTGAAGCACTCACAGCCGATGACTTTAAGCGCATTTTAACTGAGCCACACGCATCACTTACTGAACAACAACGCGAGCTACTCAAAACAGAGCAAGTCGCTGTTGAATTTAGCGACGATGCAATTGAGCGAATTGCTAAAGCCGCGTGGCAGGTTAATGAGAAAACCGAAAACATCGGTGCTCGCCGTCTGCATACTGTTATGGAAAGATTAATGGAAGAAATTTCATATGATGCTTCTGAAAAAGCGGGTTCAAGTTTAGTTATTGACGCTGCCTATGTTGAAAAGCACCTAGGTGCGCTGGTTGAAGATGAAGACTTAAGCCGCTTTATTCTTTAACGGCCGTTTAATGTATACTAAAAGCCTCCAGCATGGAGGCTTTTTTGTAAGTGAGATGACGATGAAACAAGTAACTAAAGTGCACTATCATAGTGTAAGTAAAAATTTAGATGTGCTCTTTGATGATCATTCAGAGGCAACCTTCAGCACTGAGTTTTTACGGGTACACTCTCCCTCAGCCGAGGTTCAAGGCCATGGCTCTGAACCTATGAAGTTGGTACTTAATAAACAAGCTGTGGCTATTAAAACCATTACACCCGTAGGGCATTACGCATTACGTTTAGAGTTTGACGATGGTCATAATAGCGGGCTATTTAGCTGGCAATATTTTGCTAAGCTGCAGGCTGAGAAAGCGAGCTTGTGGGACACATATTTAGAACGTGTTAAACAGCATGAAAATAACAAAGACAGCGTACCAATAAAATTTGTACCTTAGCGCCAGTGGGGATGCTTCTGCTTAGTTAGTAAGAAAAAAGCGGCAATTAAGCCACTTTTTTCTATGGAAAGTTATACTTTATATTTTGAGATTGCTTGATGAAGCACCCTTGATTGCTCAGATACCTCTTCACTGGTTTGCGCATTAGTTTGTGAGTGAGCGGCAGCTCCTTCAGCAATATCTCGAATACGGACTACATTTTTATTAACCTCTGATGCTACCTGACTCTGTTCATCAATAGCAGTGGCTATATGTGTACTCATTTCCATAATCGTTTGCACATCAACAGTGATTGCTCCTAGCAATTCACCCGCTTTTGTTGCTTGTGTTGCACTCTCACCACCCTGAGTACGACACTGATGCATAATACTCACTACCTCTTGGGTACGCTGTTGTAAGGTGTTAATAATACCTTCAATTTCGCTAGTTGACTCTTGCGTGCGTTGTGCAAGTGAGCGCACCTCATCTGCAACAACCGCAAAACCACGACCTTGCTCACCCGCTCTTGCTGCTTCAATAGCCGCATTTAGAGCCAGTAAATTAGTTTGTTCTGCAATGGCACGAATTACATCAAGTACAGAGCCAATGGTTTCACCATCTTTTTCTAGCTGTGACACCACGCTAGAGGCCTTACCAAGCGAATCAGACAAAGCATTAATATGTTTAATGGTTGACTCTACTTCAACTTGACCTTGTTGAGCACTTACATTGGTTGATTCAGCTTTTTTAGCTGCAGCTTCTGTATTATGTGAAATATCTTGAATCGTTGCTTGCATTTCTGTGGCTGCCGTTGCCACCATGTCCGCTTCATGCAATTGCTCTTGCATGCCAGAACTAGTTGCTGAGGTTGTTTCAGATAAGTTACCCGTTGCTATATTAAGCGTTGTCAGAGCAGTATTTACTTCATAGATAAGATCTTTAAAGTCGCTAATCAAGCTATTAAAATCTATGGTCATCCTAGTGACTTCATCTTCTCCTTTGTGCTCTATGAATAAGCTTAAATCATTGTTTCGTCTTATCTTGTCAATAGTTTGATAAACTTTCTCAATAGGCTGAATTATTGAACGGCTAGTTAAATACACAAGGACCATAACAATAATACTGGCAGCTATAAATATGGCTATTGCTAATAATTGCGCCTGCTGAGCTGTCTCACTCACTTGCTTTTTAGTGGCCGTAGTAATGGCAGTAACCACATCATCACTTTTCTTAACACTAACTCTCATTTTCCCAAGAGCCCCCGAATCTAAATCAACCCCTAAGGCGACTTGTGCATCGACTAGTGCGGTAAATTTGCCTTGGTAATTAGTCATTAATGAGGTTAATTGATTGCGTATATTACTAGGTATTTCTGCGGTATTTATTTGTTGTTTTAACTCATCACCCAATTTATTAAATCGGTCTAAATATTTGGTATCTAAACGTAACATAAAGTCTTTTTCAGCACGGCGTAGCTGCAGCATAGTAGTAAGTAATTTATAATTATTTTGCTGGTTCAGCAGTGTTTCAATGTTGTGTACTGACTCACGCAATTCGCCATAGAGTGCATCTTTAGGGTGTAAACCTATCTTTCGCTGTAAATTAACAACAACTTGAAAGTCATCATAATACTGCTTTGCAAGCGCCTCAAATTGGTTAACCTGAGCAATGGCAATATCTAAATCGTTTGATAAAACAGATAGTTTCCCCAGTTTTAGCTGAAGCTGTTTATATTCATTGGTGAATAAATCTAAGCTATTTTCATCTTTATAAAATAAAAAGTCTTTTTCATATTTACGCATCGAAAGCTCATGTACATCAAGCTCTTCGGCGTATTGAATTGTTTCATTTAATTTAAGCATTACACGTGCTTCATAAATGATAATGCATAGCAAGCGCTTGCTGATGCCGTACAATTTGGTATGCGCTTTGTCTTACTCGGCATATGTGAAGACATTGGACCGAGAGCCAACCTAGGAAAAGGCGGTGCACAGTATGCTTGGCCTGCTTTTTTACAACGGTTTTTAAACCAACCTCACAATAATGCCATCGCTATGCAAAAAGTGTTACTGCTTGGCGAAGTTAACCTCGACGATTTAATGCAACAAGCCCAAACGCTTGATAATCATAATCCAAACGACTTAGCTCAATTGCGTAAGCTGTGCGCTGAAGTAGATGAGCGAGTTGAAGCAATTTTAGACATGGTTTTTAAAGCGGGCCTTGAACCTATTATTATTGGCGGCGGACACAATAACTGTTTGGGTATTATTCGCTCGCTTGCCAAACATAGCCACAGCGCAATTAACGCGATTAATTTAGATCCTCATGCCGACTTTCGTGAGTGTGAAGGTAGGCACAGTGGTAATGGGTTTAGCTACGCTTACCAAGAGCAGCTGCTCAAGAATTACCATGTTATTGGCTTACATGAGCTAAAAAACAATCAACCTATTTTTGATGCTATGCAGAGCGCTAACTTTAGCTACACAAGCTATCAAACAATTAATGTGAAGCGCGAAATAAACTTAACAGAAGCAACCACCCATGCACTCCAAAGGTTTGATAACGCACCGCTAGGGGTAGAAGTTGATTTAGATAGCTTAACCAATATGCCTGCAAGTGCCTTTAATTACTGTGGTTTTGATGTCAGCGATGGTGAGCATTATGTTTACTTAGCTGCAAATGATCCGCGCAGTGCTTATTTACACTTATGCGAAGCAGCACCTTCACAACACCCTCATTCTATAACTGCAGGTAAATTACAGTGTGGCCAAGTGATCAGTGCTTTAGTTAATACCTATTTACAAACAAAACTAAGCCTTTAAAACACACTTAAAGTTCTTGTGCTTCTAACCATTGCTTAAACCAACTCATTAATCCTAAACTGCTCAATGGGTGTCCAAAATAGTATCCCTGTGAAGCATAGGCTTTTAGACTTTTTACAAACTTTAGTTGATCGAGTGTTTCAACACCTTCAAAAATAACTTTCGTCTGTTGCTGGTTATGCATTTCAACCATGCCACCTACTAAACTACGTATATTATTTTGATTACTAAAGTCTGCAGTTAATGCTGGCGATACTTTAATATATTCCACCGCTAAACTAGGTAACTTAGAAAGTAATACAGGGTTATCACCTAAACCATCAACACACACTTTTAAACCTAAACTATTAAGTCTTGCAATCATGGCTCTGCCTTTATCATCTAAGCTAGTAAAAATATGTAGCGGACATTCTAAAATTAAATCACCAGGCCTGAGTTGATGCTCACCAATAACCCCATAAACAAAATCCACAAACTCTTCGTTGAGCATTTCCGGGCCAAATAAATTAACACTTAAAGGCACCCTCATTCCTTCCATACGAAGTGCCATGGCAAGCTCTCCAGCACGTTCAATAACAAAGGTAGCGAGTGAGTAACCAAGCCCTGCGATTCTAATATCATTGATAAATCGACTCGCCGACAAAGTCCCTTGAGTTGGATGCTGCCAACGTAATAGCAATTCTAAAAATTCGATTTGGCCATCACTATTTCGAATCACAGGTTGAAAAAACAGTTCAAACTCATCAGCAAAACTGATATTCGCCAGCTCAGTTAATCGCGCTTGCTGCTCTAAATGCTCAACCGTCATCTGCTGATGATAAGCCACTATTTGTTTATCAGGCCGGCTATCAAGTGCCAAGTAAGCATGACTAATTAACTCATCAAAGCTACTGCTTTGCAGCTCACAATGTACATAACTGGCTCTTACTTTTACTTCAATCGTACAATTAGCTACATTGAATGGCTTTAAAGTCGCGCCAATAATTTGCTTTATAAGCTGTTGATGTAAATGATTATGGCTTTGTAAATCACAAATAAATGCAAAGTTTAACCCACCCAAATGCGCTAACTTAGCCTGCTCGTCAAGATAAAACACTTCATCACTATTTAATAAGTCTTTTATTCTATTTGCCGACTGAGACAAGAGTAAATCACCAAAATCTCGGCCAATGTGTTGATTAACCTGCGCAAAGCCCTCCAATCTTAAAACAATAAGTGCAGCTCTGAATGAATCTTCATTAATAAGCTCATTATATTTTTGACGTAACTGTTGTTTATCTGGGAAGCTAGTTAAAGGTGAGTTTTCAACATACACCTCAGGGTCGGTTTGCGGCTTTAAGGGTGGAGCAATCTGTGGTGCATTATCCATTGAAAAGCTACTGCTACTGAGCAGTAAAATTGGAATAAGTAACCACGCTAAATGTAACGTAAAAAAGAGGTAACCAATAAATAATAAAGCAAGTAACCCTGTTGCACAGGCACTAACAAGTAATGGGAGTTTTTGCTTTAGTAAATTCGCTTGATATAAATGAAAACCAAACCCCAGAGCCAATAACACAACAAACCAAGGAATGGCAGTACTAACCATAGCTAAACCAATCAGCCCGGTGCATAAAAGGATGAGTCTTATTACGTTACTTTTAACGGTTAACAATACAGCAACCATTGCCATTAAAAGCGCACCACTTAAAAATATAGCTAAATTACTGTAGCTCAATAACGTTCCATCCATAGCTGAGGTACTCACTGACATTAAATAAAACATGGGTTTAAGAGTTAAGTCTTATAATTAGCTAAGTTTACCCAATATCCATAAATTTAACAGTTTATTTACTCCAAACTGATAACTTAATTGTGCTGGATGCTCAATTTTCCAATGTGCTATATCAGCGCGAGCACCTACTTTTAATACGCCTCTATCAGTAAAACCAAGAGCCTGAGCTCCGTGTGCAGTGACTCCCGTTAATGCTTGCTCTGGAGTAAAATTAAATAATGTACAAGCCATATTCATCATTAATTGCAAAGAACATAACGGTGATGTGCCGGGGTTAAAATCACTGGCAATTGCGATGGGAACCTTGTATTTATTCAACAGTTCAATCGGAGGGTATTTCGTTTCTTTTAAAAAATAAAAAGCACCGGGCAGTAATACCGCCACAGTACCTGCATTTGCCATAGCTTTAACACCGGCTTCATCAAGATATTCCAAATGATCGGCCGACAAACCATTGTATTGCGCCACCAGCGCAGCACCTTGTTGATTGGATAACTGCTCAGCATGACACTTAATTGCTAACCCCAGCTTTTTAGCCGCATCAAATACTCGCTGCGTTTGCGCATAACTAAAGCCAATATCCTCACAAAACACGTCAACCGCATCGACTAAATCATGTTCAACAAGTGTGTTGAGCATTTCATTACACACTAAATTTATATAATCATCACTGCGATTTTTAAACTCTAAAGGCAATGCATGCGCGCCTAAAAAGGTATTAATGACTTCAATAGGATGATGTTGATTTAAAAGCCTAGCGACTTCTAATATTTTTTTCTCATTTTCTATATCAAGCCCATACCCTGACTTAACTTCTACCGTAGTGACACCTTCAGCTAGCAGTGCATTTAAACGA
Source organism: Pseudoalteromonas sp. meg-B1 (assembly GCF_003173795.1). Lineage (GTDB taxonomy): Bacteria > Pseudomonadota > Gammaproteobacteria > Enterobacterales > Alteromonadaceae > Pseudoalteromonas > Pseudoalteromonas undina. Next base: position 443,525 of record NZ_QGQU01000003.1, read on the forward strand.
TCTTTTGCTGCTACAAATAATTGTTCGTGGTCAGCCTCTCGGGTTGCTTTAACTGTACTTGCAATCCCCCCCCCTTGCGCGGCAATTTGCTGATAACTTACCCCCTGTAAACGCTGCTCAAACTCCTGTGCACGAGAACCGGCAAACACTAAGTGAGTATGGCAATCCACTAAACCCGGGGTTAACCACTGTCCTTTGATACTTACTACCGGAGTGGCTAATACATCAAAGTCAGGCAACTCAGTTTGCTTACCTAACCATGCTATTTTGCCATTTTTAATTGCTAAAGCCGCATTTTCTATCGCTCCATAAGGCGCATCAATGTTGCTATCCATAGTGGCAATATTGGCATCGGTGAGTAATAAATCGATATCATTTAACTGTTCTGTGGATTCTGTAGCTTGCATAAGTCTCTCCGCGATAGTGTTCAAACGAGTTTAAAAACACATCTTGTATATACAAGATGATTATGCCATCTTACTAGGTATTGTTTATTTTTAATATACTAAAAATATTTATGCCAGCACCTAAGTTTACGCAAATAAAACAATTTATTGTGGACAAAATACGCAGTGGGCTTTGGCTTGAAAACCAACGTGTCCCTTCAGAAAATGAACTAGCAAAACAATTTACAGTAAGCAGAATGACCGCACGTCGGGCACTTAGCGAACTCACTGATGCGGGCATTTTAACCCGTAGCCAAGGCCTAGGAACGTTTGTAGCAAGCTTCAAGTCTCAGTCGTCATTACTTGAAATAAAAAACATCGCCAATGAAGTAAAAGAGCGAAACGGAAACTACAGCTGCACAGTGCAAGTATTAGAATCGATTAATGCCGTCGCGCCAATTGCAATTGCTTTAGGTGTAGAGGTAGATAGCGTGGTGTATCGCAGTGTCATTATTCATAATGAAAACGACAGTCCCTTGCAAGTAGAGGAGCGCTTTGTAAATCCGCCCCTTGCAAAAGATTATTTACAACAAGATTTTACCGCCCTTACCCCTCACGAATATCTCTCAACAGTTGCCCCTTTAACGCAAGCGAGGCATACGGTAGAGGCTATTACCCCAAACAGTGAAATGTGCCAATGGCTTAATTTATATAACGAAGAGCCCTGTTTACAAGTAATACGCCGTACTTGGTCGGTAAACGGAATTGTTAGTTTTGCACGACTTATATCGCCAGGCAGTAAGTATCGCTTGGGCGGACAATTAACATTTAAAAACAATAATAAAGCGCATAACACTTAAATTTAACAGGAGTGAATAATGGATCATCGACTGGACACACAACGCACAATTCGCGCACAGCATGGTAATCAAATATCTACTAAAAGCTGGCAAACCGAAGCAGCTAAACGCATGCTAATGAATAATTTAGACCCTGATGTTGCCGAGCACCCGCAAGCTTTGGTGGTGTATGGCGGGATTGGCCGTGCTGCCCGTGACTGGCCAAGCTACGACAAAATAATTGAGACGCTTGAGCGCCTTGACGATGACGAAACCCTATTAGTGCAATCAGGTAAACCGGTGGGGGTATTTAAAACTCATAGCAATGCACCGCGGGTATTAATTGCAAATTCTAACCTTGTTCCGCACTGGGCTAACTGGGAACATTTTAACGAGTTAGATAAAAAAGGCTTGATGATGTACGGCCAAATGACCGCTGGCTCTTGGATTTATATCGGTTCTCAAGGGATTGTTCAAGGCACTTACGAAACCTTTGTAGCTATGGCAAAACAACATTTTTCAGGCGATGCCAAAGGTAAGTGGGTGTTAACAGGTGGCCTCGGAGGAATGGGCGGTGCACAACCATTAGCAGCAACCATGGCAGGCTTTAGTGCCTTAGTAGTGGAATGTGATGAAAGCCGGATCGATTTTCGAATAAAAACAGGGTACGTCGATGTAAAAGCCACAGATCTTGAGCATGCATTAAAATTAATAACCGATGCCTGTGTCAAAGGTGAAGCGCTTTCTGTGGGTTTACTTGGTAACGCGGCTGATGTTTTTAGTACCTTAGTAAAAAGTGGTATTACTCCCGATATAGTCACCGATCAAACCTCAGCCCATGATCCGCTTAACGGCTACCTGCCACAAGGTTGGAGTATGGAGCATGCTGCAAAAATGCGAATCAATAATCCACAAGCAGTGGTCAAAGCAGCCAAACAATCAATGGCTGTTCAAGTAACAGCGATGTTGGCACTGCAAGATGCAGGCGCGGCAACGACTGATTACGGCAATAATATTCGTCAAATGGCGCTCGAAGAAGGCGTAACAAATGCATTTGATTTCCCTGGATTTGTACCTGCTTATATTCGTCCATTATTTTGTGAAGGTATTGGCCCATTTAGATGGGTAGCACTCTCAGGCGATCCCGAAGATATTTATAAAACAGACGCAAAAGTAAAAGAACTAATTCCTGATGATAAGCATTTGCATAACTGGCTTGATATGGCGCGTGAGCGAATTCAATTTCAAGGCTTACCTGCACGTATTTGTTGGGTTGGCTTAAAAGACCGAGCGCGTCTAGCGGTTGCCTTTAATGAAATGGTTAAAAACGGTGAGCTTAAAGCACCGGTAGTTATTGGCCGCGATCATCTTGACTCAGGCTCAGTAGCTAGTCCTAATCGTGAAACAGAGAGCATGCAAGATGGCTCCGATGCTGTCTCTGATTGGCCTTTATTAAATGCCCTGCTCAATACCGCAGGCGGTGCTACTTGGGTATCGCTTCATCATGGCGGTGGTGTAGGTATGGGCTTTAGCCAGCATTCAGGTGTGGTTATTGTTGCCGATGGTACCGATGAAGCAGAGCAACGCCTTGCAAGAGTGCTTTGGAATGATCCTGCTACCGGTGTGATGCGCCATGCCGATGCCGGTTATGACATTGCAAAAAATTGTGCACAACAACAAAACCTAGACCTACCTATGCTTAACAAGGATAAGTCATGATTTCATACACACTTACACCGGGTCAGCTTGAATTACATACCTTAAGAAAAATTAATCAATCGGCCGTAGATTTAACTTTGGCAACTGAGGCCGCTACACAAATAGCAGCCAGTGCCCAGACCGTTCAAGACGTAATAAACGAGCAGCGTACTGTATATGGTATTAATACCGGCTTTGGTTTATTAGCCAATACAAAAATAGCGAATGATGAGCTAGAACTATTACAACGCAGTATTGTGCTTTCACACGCTGCGGGCATTGGCGAGTTAATGGATGACAGCACGGTCAGATTAATGATCACCCTAAAAGTAAATTCTTTATCACGGGGTTATTCTGGTATTCGTCTAGCTGTCATTGAGTTTTTTATACAGCTACTTAAAAATGAAGTATACCCATGCGTGCCTAAAAAAGGCTCAGTGGGCGCATCGGGCGATTTAGCCCCCCTTGCTCATATGTGCCTGCCTTTATTAGGTGAAGGGAAAATGCGCTATCAAGGAGAGCTAATAAGCGCAGAACAGGGGTTAAAAATTGCAGGGCTTGAGCCACTGATATTAGCTGCGAAAGAAGGCTTAGCACTACTAAATGGCACACAGGCCTCTACTGCATTCGCACTGCAGGGCTTATTTAGAGCAGAAGATTTGTACGCACAAAGCTGTGTTATTGGCTCTATAAGTATTGAGGCCGCCATGGGCAGTCGCGCACCATTTGATGCTCGTATTCATGAGGTTCGTGGTCAAAAAGGGCAAATTGATACCGCGCACGTATTTAGAGAGCTATTAAGCACCCACTCACAAATTAGTGACTCACATATTAACTGTGAAAAAGTACAAGACCCATATTGCCTACGTTGCCAGCCTCAAGTACTTGGTGCATGTTTAACCCAAATACGTCAAGCCGCCGAGGTACTACTGTGTGAGTCAAACGGGGTAACCGATAACCCACTCGTTTTTGCCGATGTGGGAGATATTATTTCAGGCGGAAACTTTCATGCTGAGCCCGTTGCTATGGCCGCTGATAACCTTGCGATTGCCATTGCCGAAATTGGCGCCTTAGCTGAGCGACGTATTGCCCTACTGATTGACTCTAATTTATCAAAATTGCCGCCATTTTTAGTTGAAAACGGTGGGGTAAATTCAGGGTTTATGATTGCTCAAGTAACCGCAGCTGCGCTCGCCTCTGAGAACAAGTCACTAGCACACCCAGCTTCGGTAGACAGCTTACCGACCTCAGCTAATCAAGAAGACCATGTCTCTATGGCAACTTTTGCTGCTAGGCGCTTAGTTGATATGGCTAATAATACGCAAGGCGTGTTAGCCGTTGAGTGGCTAAGTGCTTCTCAAGGGCTAGAGTTTAGAAAGCCGCTACATGCGTGTGAACAGGTGGAGCATGCTAAGGCGCTGCTACGCCAACATGTTAGCTATTACGACAAAGACCGCTACTTTGCCCCCGATATTGAAGCGGCTAACAGACTACTAAGTGAAGGTAAGTTGTGCGACTTTATAAAAAATTCGCCCTTACCTTCTTATTAAATACCATACTGATAACTAAAACCCAGCGCTTCTATCGCTGAGCCAATAACTTTGCGCTCAGCGACTTCATCACTACTAAAACTGGGCATTTGTGTGCCATACAGCTCACACTTTTGTGCATAATAATCTGCTTTGCTCGGGTGCGCAGGGTTAACTACATTATAAATGCTTTGCCCTTGTGACCAATTGTTAAGTACCGCATAAATGGCATTGATCACATCTTGTTGATGCACCATGTTCACCACTTGCTGACTAGAGGTGTTGAGCTCCTTACCTGCCACAAAACGACCCGGCTCTCTGTTTGGCCCCAACAATCCGGCTAATCTTAGAACTTTACCTTGCTGTTCAAGTACTTGCTCTTCAGCATCATAGAGCTTTATTTGTCGCTCGTTAGTGCCAGATATATCGCTACTTTCACTATAAACTCCAGGCTCTTGATCATACACCCCAGTCGATGAGCACAATAAAAAACCTTTGCAATTAAGTTCAGTTGCCAGCTTTAACCCCTGCTCCAGCACTTGAGAATAATCACTTTCGCTGTCACGACTGCGCGGAGGTATAGCACACACCCAGTACGCGTTTTGTAAATCCACTTGGTGCTGCAGCTCGCCGTTTTGTAGAACAAACTGACGCTCAAAATCAAATTGATGAGTGTCACTACGATGAGTTCCTTGCACTTGCCAACCTTGTTTTTGTGCATCAATACATAAGGCTTGGCCAAGCCAACCAGCGCCAAGGACTACTAAGTTATCTTTGTTGGTTTGCACTTTATTACCCTTTTATTAAACTCAATCAACGTGTTATATAGCAATAAAAAAGATGACTAACTCTATGCTACTAAAAATAATATTAGCAAACGCTGGTTACAGAAGATATTAACATACACCTTTTTTACGATTAACAACCTCTTTAATGATAAAGCTTCCGTGCATACACATCTGCCGATAAACCGCATGACTTAAGTGACCTACCGAGATTAATTAATAAAATTATTGCTCAATTTAAGGATTAAAAAACGATAGCGACAAACAAGGCATTTAAGGGTGAAATTTAAGCGCTTTGCTCTTGTTTTTAATTTATTCAACACCATATCTTTAAAGCATTTCTAATCAACTTTAGCTACATAATGCTATTTTTATGAGCGAGATCTCATTTTTCTGTTTTAAATGAAGATCTTTTTATTGAGGTAGTTTGATGTTTAGCAGAGTCTGGTATAGTAGCGCAGGTAATAAACAGTGCTTTTTAAGCAGCTTAATACAAAATTGCTAATTAATGTGTCCTAAAGGTTAATTTAAAGAATACATTAATTATCAATTGTAAAAAAATGGGTTAGCCGATGCACGGCTAGCAAAAAAACACATTGTAACGGTTTTATCATGATATCTAATTTATTTACCAAGATTTTTGGTAGTCGCAATGACCGCACTATTAAAAACCTAAGAAAGACGGTCGCACTGATCAATGCACTTGAAACGCAACTAGAAGCGCTTTCAGATGAAGATTTAAAAGCTAAAACAGCTGAGTTTAGAGAACGTTACGATAACGGACAAAGCCTAAGCGATATTCTACCAGAAGCATTTGCTGTGGTACGTGAGGCGTCAAAGCGTGTAAACGGTATGCGTCACTTCGACGTGCAATTATTAGGTGGTATGGTTTTACAACAAGGCCGTATTGCAGAAATGCGTACTGGTGAAGGTAAAACCCTAACCGCGACACTTCCAGCATATTTAAATGGCTTAACAGGTAAAGGCGTTCATGTCATTACCGTAAATGACTACTTGGCTAAGCGTGATGCTGAAACCAACCGTCCACTATTTGAGTTTTTAGGCTTAACCGTTGGTTGTAATGTTCCGGGCATGATGCCACAACAGAAAAAACAAGCTTATGCAGCTGACATCACTTACGGTACCAATAACGAGTTTGGTTTTGACTACCTACGTGACAACATGGCATTTAGCATTGAAGAGCGCGTTCAACGCCCATTATTTTATGCCGTAGTGGATGAAGTGGATTCAATCCTAATTGATGAAGCGCGAACGCCGCTTATTATTTCAGGCCCAGCTGAAGACAGCTCAGAGCTTTACACTGAAATAAATACCATTGTTCCTTTACTTGAACTACAAGAAAAAGAAGATGAGGAAGGGATTGAAGGTGATGGCGATTTCACTATCGATGAAAAATCTAAGCAAGTTCACCTAACTGAGCGTGGGCAAATAAAAGTTGAAGAGCTACTTACAGAGCGCGGCTTAATTGAAGAAGGTGATTCACTGTACTCAGCAGCGAGCATCACGCTACTCAGTCACGTTTATGCAGCTCTTCGTGCGCACAAGCTTTACCAAAAAGATGTTGACTACGTTATTAAAGAAAACGAAGTTATCATTATTGATGAGCATACAGGTCGCTCTATGGAAGGACGCCGTTGGTCAGAAGGTTTACACCAAGCTGTAGAAGCAAAAGAAGGTGTGAAAATTCAAAACGAGAACCAAACGTTAGCTTCTATTACGTTCCAAAATTACTTCCGCTTGTACGAAACGCTAGCAGGTATGACAGGCACAGCCGATACAGAAGCGTTTGAGTTTCAGTCTATCTACGGTTTAGACACAGTTGTTATGCCAACCAATAAGCCAATGATCCGTGATGATCGCGCAGATTTGGTGTACCTAACGCAAGAAGAGAAGTACGAAGCCATTTTAGCAGACATTAAAGACTGTCAAGAACGTGGTCAGCCAGTACTTGTAGGTACTATCTCAATTGAAAGCTCTGAGTACTTGTCGCAGTTTTTACGCAAAGAAAAAATTAAGCACAACGTACTTAATGCTAAATTCCACGCACAAGAAGCAGACATTGTTTCTGATGCGGGCTTACCAGGCACAGTCACCATTGCAACCAACATGGCCGGTCGTGGTACCGATATTGTACTGGGTGGTAATTGGAATAGTGAAGTTGAAAAACTTGAAAACCCAACTGACGAACAAATTGCCGAAATTAAAGCCGCATGGAAGATTCGCCATGACGCAGTAATTGATGCCGGCGGTTTACACATTATTGGTACAGAGCGTCATGAATCACGTCGTATTGATAACCAATTACGTGGTCGTTCTGGCCGTCAAGGTGATGCCGGTTCAAGCCGTTTCTACCTATCGATGGATGATGCGTTAATGCGTATTTTTGCCGGTGAGCGCATGACCAACATGATGCGTAAACTAGGTATGCAACGTGGCGAAGCCATTGAACACCCATGGGTTAACCGCGCAATCGAAAACGCCCAGCGTAAAGTAGAAGCACGTAACTTTGATGTGCGTAAACAGCTACTTGAGTACGATGATGTAGCAAACGATCAACGTCGTGTTGTTTACTCTCAACGTAACGAATTGCTTGAAGAAGGTGATATTTCAGAAACGATTACCGCTATCCGTGGTGATGTGCTCGCGGGTGTAATTGATCAATACATTGCCCCACAAAGCTTAGCTGAAATGTGGGATGTCCCAGGGCTTGAAGAGCGCTTAAAGCAAGATTTCCTAATTGAGTTACCAATTACTCAGTGGTTAGCTGATGACAATAAACTGTACGAAGAAAAACTTCGTGAGCGTATTGAAGAAGCGGTTGAACAAGCTTACAAGCAAAAAGAAGAAATGGTCGGCGATTCTGTACTTCGTCAGTTTGAAAAAGCCATTATGCTTCAAAGTCTTGACCAACATTGGAAAGACCACCTTGCTGCAATGGATCACTTACGCCAAGGTATTCACTTACGTGGTTACGCACAAAAGAATCCTAAGCAAGAATACAAACGTGAGTCGTTTGAGTTATTCTCTGAAATGCTAGAAAACTTAAAAGTCGATGTGGTCGGTATTTTAAGTAAAGTGCAAGTTCGCGCTGAAGAAGATGTTGAAAAAGTAGAAGAGCAACACCGTAAAAGTGAAAATGCCCCTCGCGAATATCAACATGAAGAAGCAGAACACGTAGGTGGTGAAGCACCGCAAAGCGCTCAGGTTATGGCGCGTAGCGAGCCAAAAGTTGGCCGTAACGATCCATGTCCATGTGGTTCAGGTCAAAAATACAAACAATGTTGTGGTAAATTAAAATAACACCACTTTGTTACGTTAGATAAAAAGCGACGCTTGCGTCGCTTTTTTTATGCTATTTAAGGGAGAGGTAATGACTAAAGTAATCATCAATGTTGCTGTGGGTGTAATTAAAAAAAATAACAATTTGTTTATTTGTAAACGTGCAGATGAGCAACATCAAGGTGGGTTATGGGAGTTTCCTGGTGGCAAAGTTGAAGCCGGAGAAAGTGTGTTTCAAGCCCTAAAACGTGAACTGCTAGAAGAAGTAGGGCTGACTATTCATAGTTCAAGCGAACTTATCACTATAGAGCATGACTATGGCGATAAATGCGTACGACTTAATGTGCATGTGGTCAGTAACTTTAACGGTCAAGCTCATGGCGCTGAAGGACAACCAAGCGAATGGGTCAGCATAGACGAACTTGATAACTATGATTTTCCTGCTGCTAATGTTGAGATAATCAGCGCCATAAAAACGAAATATAGCTAGTTTCATCATCAGGTATATAAGTAACTAAAAAGCCAGTGAGCATGATGCTCAATGGCTTTTTATTTTGCGATTAATGGCTCTAACCGCTTAAGCTAATTTTAGCTCAAATTACCAAATTTTTACGCGATCTTCAGGCTTGATATACATTTTATCGCCCTCTTTAACATCAAACGCTTGGTAAAATTCTGGCATGTTCGACAAAATACCAATTACGCGATAATGACTCGGTGAATGTGAATCGGTCATTAAACGATTACGTAGCGCCTCATCACGGTATTTACGACGCCAAATTTGCGACCAGCCCATAAAGAAGCGTTGGTCGCCCGTATAGCCTTCAATAATGGGCGCTTTCGAATCACCCAGCGATAGCTGATACGCTTTATAAGCGACGGTTAAGCCGCCTAAATCACCAATGTTTTCACCCAGTGTCAGCTCACCATTAACGCTGGCATCTTCAAACGGTTTATATTGATTATACTGTGCAACTAGGGCAGCACTTCGCTGTTCAAACTGCTTAAGGTCTGACTCGCTCCACCAATTACGTAAATTGCCATCACCGTCGTATTTTGCCCCTTGGTCGTCAAAGCCATGGCCTAACTCATGGCCAATAACCGCACCAATAGCACCATAGTTAACAGCATCATCCGCTTCTAAATTAAAGAAAGGAGGCTGCAGAATCGCCGCAGGGAATACTATTTCGTTATTCACTGGATTGTAGTAAGCATTCACTGTTTGTGGCGTCATATGCCACTCAGATCGATCAACTGGCTTACCTAATTTAGCAATCATATCTGCATAAGCCCATTCACTGTAGCGAATATAGTTACCTACCAGTTCATCAGGGTTAATCGCTAAATCTGAGTAATCTTTCCATTTATCTGGGTAACCAATTTTAGGGGTAAACTTATTGAGTTTTTCTTGCGCCGCCACTTTTGTTTCAGGGCTCATCCACTCAAGGTTTTCAATTGCCACTGAATAGCCTTTAATTACGTTATCAACTAACTCTTCCATACGTGCTTTTGCTTCTGGCGGGAAGTTTTCTTTAACGTAGACTTTACCTAAAATTTCACCCAGTACACTGTTTGATGCATCAACGGCTTGCTTCCAAAGTGGTGCTTGCTCTTCAACACCACGCAACGTGGTGCTGTAAAAATTAAACTTCAAATCCACTAAATCTTTATTAAGTAGCTGCGCGTAATTACTAACAAAATGGAATTTTAAATAGTTTTGCCAAACAGCTAAGTCAGTATTGTTGAAAATCTCTGCAAATTTTTCAAAGTAACTTGGTTGGCGCACAATTAACTCTTGAGCATCAACGCCAACTGCTTCGAAATAGGCATTTAAATCAAACTCACCCATTAGCTCGTTAGCGGCAGCAACACTCATTTTATTATAAGATTTTGTTGCATCACGACTTTGTACTCGGCTCCACTGTGCATCAGCAAGTGTCGTTTCAAGTGCTAATATTGCTTTGGCTGCATCAGCGGCATTATTAACGCCAGCTTTAGCTAAAATATCGGTGATATACGTTTGATAAGCCGCGCGAATTTTTGTGAATTTTTCATCATCTTTTAAATAGTAGTCGCGGTCAGGTAAACCAAGTCCCGCTTGATAGGCATAAAGCGCATTTTCACTTGAGTTTTTAGCGTCATTATTAACATACCAGCCAAAAGGAAGATCGCCACCTTTAACTTGTAGCTGTGCCATCAGTGTGACCAACGCGGCTTTATCTTTCACTGTATCAATGCTTTTAATAGCTGGCTCAAGTGGCAAAATACCTAACTCTTCACGAGCATTTTCAGCCATATAGCTAGAATAAAATGCACCAATCTTATATTCATCTGAACCTGGTTTTGCACTACTATTAGCACTGGCGTTTTCAAGCACTGTTTTCATTGCTTTTTGCGATTCATCATATAACTGTGAGAACGACCCATAGTTAGACTTGTCACCTGGAATCTCAGTTTTTGCTAACCATTGACCATTAACATGGTAATAAAAATCATCCTGTGCACGAACACTTTTATCCATATTTTGTAAATCAACACCTAGCGCACCAGGAGCCGCCACCGGTGCAGTTACTGTGGTTGATTCTGCTTTCATTTGTTGTGGCTGTTCGCCGCAGCCAACCAAACCTAACGCCAATGCAATACTGGCGGCAGTCATTGTTATTTTTTTCATAAGAATTCCGTATATTAATTAGAATAAATACGCATTTCATTAAGATTTGATAACTCAAAAAAACAACAATAGGATGCAGTCTATTACCTGCTTAATGAAATACGCATCAGCTACAACCTAATTTAGGAAGCACTAGCTAAGCATAATAAACCTGATTTAAATAACAATAAAATCGAATATGTAACAAAGTATTTTGCGTTTGTTCAAAGCGTGAAAAAGAGCCTAGTGTGAGGGCTAGCTAGGGCTTACTTTTGCCATGTAAAGCTAAGCGCTGCAGCTTTTCTTTTAATGAAGGAGGAGCAGAATCGGCGATCGCATTCAAATAATCAGCCGTTTGCTCACTCATTTTAAGAGAGTTAGTCGCTTGGCTATCTGTCGCTTTAGAACGATTACTTAATCGTTGGGTTGCTTGTGGATTGGCGGTAATTTTTATTTGCCCAAGCTCTGCCATACCTGCGGCTCTAAAATGAGACTGCATATCCATTTTTAAATAATTAAGCCTAAGAGCAATAGGAGCTGAAACAGCTTCTATCATCAGTGTGCCGTCACGATAATTACTTACTCGACATTTATCGCCTAGCTTAGGCCCTAAAAAATCGCGTAACAGCTGTTGCTGTGTATCCAATGCTTGGCTTTTTCCCGCATAGGCTGCTAAACGGTTGTTTAGCCCGGCCATGATGTCGGTTAATGGTTTTGGCGCATATCTATCTTTAGCCATATCACACCTTAAAAACCTCAAAGGAAAGTTTGCTTAAATTAAGCTTAATTTAAGCAAACAAAGTGGGTGTATACCAATTCGCTGAATTAAGTATTATTGTGGATGGGTATTAAGCACCCGCAATTTGCATTTGCTCAATCAGCACTGAGCCCGTTTGAATACCACCACGTCGCTCTATATCGCCACCAATAGCTGAAATACCTTTAAACATATCTCTTAAGTTACCAGCAATAGTTATTTCACTTACTGGGTACTGTATTTCACCATTTTCAACCCAAAAACCAGCTGCACCACGAGAGTAGTCACCAGTCACGGTATTTACACCCTGCCCCATAAGTTCAGTGACTAACAAACCCGTGCCCATGGTTTTCAATAGTGTAGCTAAGTCCTGATGGGTTTGCTCAACCAACCAGTTATGAATACCACCGGCATGGCCTGTTGGCGTCATATTCATTTTACGCGCTGCGTAGCTCGCTAATAAATATGTTTGCAATTCACCACCGTGTATTATTTCTCTGTCTAGAGTTTTAACCCCTTCGCTATCAAAAGGTGATGATGCTAACCCTTTTAGTAAGTGTGGGCGCTCTGAAATATTAACGGTTTTGCTGAACACTTGTGTACCTAAGCTATCCAGTAAAAAACTGGATTTACGATACAGTGCGCCACCGCCGATTGCAGACACTAAATGGCCAAACAATGAGTTAGCAATATCGGCTCTAAAAATAACCGGCACTTTCATGGTACCTAGTTTTTGACTGTTTAGTTTAGCTAGGGTTTCTGCAGCGGCTTCAAGCCCAACACTAGCAGCATCTTTTAGCCCTGCTTGATCGCGGGAAATTGTGTAGGCTGAGTCGCGCTGCATATGCTCGCCCTCTTTGCCTATTACCATAGTGCTTATGCTATGGCGTGTTCTTGGGTAGCCTGCAATTAAACCATGACTATTGCCATACACTCGCAGCCCTTGGTGTGAAGAAAAGCTAGCACCATCAGAATTCACAATTCGCTCATCCGCATTTAATGCGGCTTGCTCAGCAGCATGACATAAATCAATTCCTTGCTCAGGGCTTACATCCCAAGGATGAAATAAATCTAAATCTTTAGGCGAAAACTCAAGTAATTCTTTATCAGCAATACCATTGCACGGATCATCTGAGGTGAATTTAGCAATATCTATGGCTTTTTCGACCACAGTTCGCAATGTTTTTGGATTTAAATCAGCCGTAGAGGCGGAGCCTTTGTTATTACCAACATACACGCTAATGCCTAAACCACCGTCTTGATTAAACTCAATGGTTTCTACCTCGCCCATGCGCGTACTTACCGACAGCCCTGATGTGCTCGACATAGCAGCTTCTGCAGCGGTAGCGCCTAACTTTTTAGCATGTTCGAGTACTTCAGAAACGGCATCTTTTACTTGAGAAATTTGCGAATATATTGGATCTTGGTGTTGGCTTTTCATAAATTCTGTCCTGAGCCCTGAAGGCCATGTTGCACACATTTTTTATATTTAAATGCTAACACACTCACTGCACCACATCAGCTAATATTAATCACTAAAAGAATCGCGTATAATAGATAAAGTTATTTTTACTTAAGAGCACCCCATGGCGAAGAAAAAAGGCAAGCCTGCTGAAATTGAAGAAGAAATTATATATGTATCAAAAAGTGAACTTAAGCGCGAAGCGCAAGAGTTTCATCAGTTAGGGTCTGAAATTGCCAAAATGGGTAAAAAGCAGCGCGAACGCTTACCGCTTAATGATGACTTAAAAGAAGCAATGGTTGTTGCCGATAAAATTAGTAATAAAAGTGATGCATACCGCCGCCACTTAAATTACATAGCAAAAACCCTTCGTATAGTAGAAAACATTGAAGAAATTAAAGCGATCATTGATGTAATGCTTAATAAAAATAACCAAGCAGAGGTTATGATCAAAAAGATTGAGCAGCTGCGCAGTGATTTAATTGAGCAAGGCGATGACTTAATCAACGAAACAATTGAACAATACCCAGCTCTTGAGCGCCAAAAAATGCGCCAACTGGTGCGTAATGCGGCCAAAGAAGTAAAAGCAGAAAAGCCTGCGAGAGGCTACAAAGAGCTATTTCAGTATTTAAAAGACGCCATAATGTAACGCAGCCACGTTACATACTAAAAAGGTGCTACGGCACCTTTTTTTGTTGTAGATCAAACCCCCTTCCCCTTTCCTTTTTTACAATACGCAGCAACTTAAAAGATAAGGTGCGCGTGATGATTAAACTTCCTCAATGGGATCAAACTTTAATAAACAAATACAATGTATCGGGTCCGCGTTACACGTCTTACCCGACTGCACTTTCGTTAGCTGACGGCTATCAGCAACAAGATTTGATTAGCGCTATTGAATCATCGCAAACCCGTGCTTTGTCTTTATATATTCACATTCCTTTTTGTAGCCAGCTTTGCTATTACTGTGGCTGTAATAAAGTTATTACTCGCCATCAATCTAAAGCTGATACCTACCTAGATTTTTTAGCTAAAGAAATCGTGGCACAAGCGCCGCTATTTCAAGACTATCGGGTTGAGCAATTACATTTAGGAGGCGGTACTCCAACCTTTTTGACCGCAGCCCAAATGACTCGCTTAGTAAAGCTACTAGAGCAACACTTTAACTTTAGCGATACCTGTGAGCGCGGTATAGAAATAGACCCTCGCTCACTGGCTGACAATATGCTGATTGACTTAAGCGAGATGGGATTTAATCGTGTGTCATTTGGTATTCAAGATTTTAATGATCAAGTTCAGCTAGCTGTTAACCGCCCTCAACATGTTGATGAGGTAAAGCAGTTAATTACCCAAGCAAAACAATTAGGCTTTAAATCAATTAATGCAGATATGATTTATGGCCTGCCTCTACAAACACCTGAGAGTTTTAAGCAAACTATTGAGCAACTGATTGCTTTAGACCCCGACCGTGTTTCAGTATTTAACTACGCTCATTTACCTGATCGTTTTGCCGCTCAACGTAAAATAAAAGATGCTGATTTACCCAGTGCCCATAATAAGCTCACTATGTTCAAAAATACCCTAGAGCAAATGACACAGGCGGGCTATCAATTTATAGGTATGGATCACTTTGCAAAAGTTGATAATGAATTGGCTATTGCTCAAAATAGCGGCCAACTTCATCGTAACTTTCAAGGTTACACTACCCATGGAGAATGTGATTTACTAGGCTTAGGGGTCTCGTCAATATCGCAAATAGGCACAGCCATACTACAAAATAAAAAAGAGCTAAAACACTATTACCAAACAATCGATGAGCAAGCAGGCAGTGCCATTAATAAAGGCATGCATTTAACCCAAGATGACCTTATTCGAGCGGATGCAATTAAACAACTTATTTGCCAGTTTGAGCTTGATATGAGCGTATTCGCGAACAGACATAAAATCAGCTTTAATGACTACTTTAAAGATGCCTTAGAGGCACTCGCACCATTAATTGCCGATGAAATGGTAACAATAGAAAACAACCTAATTAGCGTAACACCAAAAGGGAATTTATTTATTCGTATTATTTGTATGTGCTTTGATGCGCACTTACAAAAACAAATAAATGCCACTCGCTTCTCACGGGTTATATAATTTAAAAAATAGCGCGCATAAAAAAAGCAGACCTAGGTCTGCTTTTTTTATGCTGTAAAATTTAAGTGCTAGTTAAAAACCACGTTTTCGCTGCCTTGGGCTGCTTTAAACTCAACAATAATTTTTTTACAGTCAGCTTCAATTTCATCACTCAGTGATTCTTCTGCGCGCCAGCGTGCGGTATCTTGCTTAAAAATTTCTTTTTTAGCGTACTTTTTGCGCGAATCGTGAGTTGGCATTTCTTTTACCACGTCGTACATTTTATAAATGCCTGGGTATGTAGTTGTTAAGTCACGCTCAGTATCAAAACTATATTGCGACATCAGCACCCAAATACGTAAACAGCCCTCAGAGTAATCACATTGCTTTTCATTCATCGCACGTGCAATTAAATGAATACTATCGGCTAGCTTTGCATTACGTTTTAAACGCGACTGCTTAAGTTTTTGCTGTTGCTCTGCCTGTTGTTTGCTAATTAGCTTTTTTTGCACATTTAGCTTGTAGAGCAACTGACCCGCATAAAATGCCAAGCCCGCTATAATAGCAGCACCTACAACTAAGGCTAAGATCACTGCTGTACTCATTGCGTATCCTTATTACTTATCTTCGTCGTCATCTAGCCATTCATTAGCTAGGTCGTTTGATAGGTATTGATCAAAATCTGAATTACTTTCTTCATCACTGAAGTCATCTTCAAATTCTTCTTCATCTTCAATGCCTAATAACTTACACAGCACTTGGTGACGCGCTATACGGCTATTAAAGTATTTAGCATCTTTACCCGTTAGCATTTCACCTTGCTCATGACGCTCAACTAATTTAAGCAAGCGCTCATCATTTTCAAGCGCCTCTAATTCTTGCTCAGGCGTTAACTCAGGCTCAATCGCCTTTTTAAGCTCTGCTACAGGCTTAAGGTTACGTTTCATTTCGACTTTTGGTTCAGCGGCTGGAGCAACTAATGGTACTGCTTTTTTACTACCAACACGTTTGTCTTTAACAGCCGAACCTGTTTTTTGAGTGTCATTACTCAATGCATCAGGTGCATTACGTGAACCAGGCTTAGCGCCTTTGGTTTTCTTTACACGTTGCTCTTTCAATGCACGCATTTCTTTAAGCTTATCTTGGCTTAAACGAACGGGTCCATTTGATGGAATTTTACGTGACTTTTTCTTTCTACTCATATCTTGATCGTCTCACTTAAGAGGTTTTGAGCGAGGCGCAACTCAATGGGCATCGCGATGCTGGCCTAGCCAGAAGAATTCGGTTTGCGTTTTAGAGGTTGGGTTTCTCTATATATACGCCAAAGCATATTTAGATGCTTTTTTTAAACGGGGGGTATTGTAACAGGACAAATAAAAAGGCGGTAGAGAAAACATCTCTACCGCCTGCTAATCTGAGCGCCATTATATGGACACTTCTCCCTTCGACTTTTTAGTCTTTATTATTTTTATTATTATTTCTTTATCCGTATTATTATTATTTATCTTCCGTGTAGCATTCCATTTTGTTTTTATTATTAAACTTCCATGAGTTTTTATTATTTTCGGTCTTTCCTGACACTTTTTTGTTATTTCCTTTAGTAGCACTCTCAATGTGCTATTCAGTCGTGCCGCGCTACGATCCTTATAACGTTTTCCTATTTGTTATTATTGTTGCGACAGGGGTTAATTTACTCGTTAATAATTTTGTTACAACTAATTTATATCTTTTTTCTTATGTAAAACATAACAAAAGACGTTAAAAATCATAAATTACAATAAGTTAAATCTAAAAACAAAAATAAAATGAGACTTTTCTTACAATAGAGTATGGTCAATGTCTTACAAGTAAAGGGGCTTTATCGGTCATTGCAGAAACAAAAAAAGCAGCCAAGGCTGCTTTTTGTCTACTTAACATTGTATTATGTTAACAATATCTAAATAAATACGACTTTAGTGTAGGCCGCCAAGGTATTTAGATAATGTTTCAATGTCTTTATCAGTTAATTTCTGAGCAATATCTTGCATAACACCATTTAGGTCGTTATTACGAGTGCCATCTCTGAACTGTTCAAGTTGTGACTTGATGTATTCTGGATGTTGAAAAGAAATTTTTGGGAATTTAGCTAATGAAGAGCCATTACCACGTGGACCATGACAAGCCGCACATGATGGAATTCCGCGTTCAGCGTCACCCGCTTTGTACAACATAGCGCCTGTTTCTTGAACATCTTTAGGTGTAGCACCTTCAGACATATTCAAAGAAGCAAAATAAGCAGATAAGTCTTTCATATCTTGATCGCTCAATGGCATTGCCATACCGCTCATTACTGGATTCATTCGACCTTCTTTACCGCCCGAAGTCATACCTAATTTAAATTCAGTAAGTTGCTTATATATGTAATCTGCGTGTTGGCCTGCAATTTTTGGGTAGATGTTAACCGGCGCATTACCGTCTGGGCCGTGACAAGCCGCACACGTTGCTGATTTTTCTTTACCTGCGTTTACATCGCCATCAAATGCTGTTGCGTTGCTTGCTGACAACGCACCAAGCAATATAGTTAAAGATAGTGCTATTTTTTTCATGGTGAATTCTCTGTTTCCGACCCTGTATCATCTACAATATGGATGTTGTGATTTTTATATTCTACACGATATTAAATTCTCTGGCACGTTTTCTACACACATTAAACCTATAAATTATAGGGTTTTGAGTAAAATTAATCGCTAAGCCAGTTAAAATGTACCATCAGCAACGGTTTTACATGCTCAAATACACTTTTTAATAGCTACTTTATAGTATAAAATACGCGCCACGGGTGAATTTGGTTTACCCAATGTTATTTTTTTTAGTTTTAGGAGAGCCTGTGCTCAAATCTCGTATCAAGTATAACACTGCGTCTTTTGTTACAAGCGCGCCAGACATCACTAAATTACCTGCTGATACGGGAATTGAAGTCGCGTTTGCCGGTCGCTCAAATGCAGGTAAATCAAGTGCGCTTAATGCCCTTACCGATCAAAAGTTAGCACGTACTAGTAAAACACCTGGCCGTACTCAGCTGATCAACACATTTGAACTTGCCGATGTCGATGACATGCGCCTAATTGACTTACCAGGTTATGGCTTTGCGAAAGTGCCAATTGAAATGAAAAAGAAATGGCAAAAGTCGCTAGGCGAATACCTACAAAAACGTCAAAGCTTAAAAGGTATTGTGGTGTTGATGGATATTCGTCATCCATTAAAAGATTTAGACCGTGATTTAATTAATTGGGCTGTAGGTAGTGAAATTCCAGTATTGGCACTATTAACTAAAGCAGATAAGCTCAAGCAAGGTCCACGTAAATCACAGGTACTTAGTGTTCGTCGTGAATTGAGTGAATTAGATGGCGATATAACAGTTCATGCATTTTCATCACTTAAAGGCACAGGCTTACCAGAAGTCGCTAAAAAGTTAGATGAGTGGTACTTAGGTCCAATCGTAGCAATTCCACCTGCTGACACAGAGTAATTACCCTAAATAAAACCGCTCATTCGCGGAGGTAATAAAATAGCCGAGCTCATCTGTTTCGGCTATTTCAGCCCACTGATAAAACACATTTCTGGCAACTCGCGCAAAACAACCATAGGGTAATTGCATATAAGGCACTGCAGCGCCTTTGTAATTATTAATATATAGCGGCTCAGCACGACTTAGTAGCCAGGTACGCTGTAGATTATCAATACAACAAATAACATCGCCATCAGATGTCGACTCACGATGCCAACTTACAATAATAAATGGCGCATCCTTAGCCTCAATCGCAATTTTCTCTACTGGCGTTTTTAAATAAAACTGTCCATCTTCGCGGCACAACACACTAGCAAACAGTCTTATCATGGCTTGGCGGGTAATTTCACTACCCGCATAAAACCATTTACCTTGCTCGTCAATCAGCAGTGGCAATTGCCCGCAATGAGCAGGCTGCCATTGTTCAAAAGGTTTACTTGGCTCGCTTAGTTGCTTACTAAGTTCGTTAAGAGAAATCACTGTTTTTTAAAGGTCAGTGCAAAAGTAACCGGTACCGCAGTAGCAATCGAAGGTAAGCCGGCTAGTTTTTGTAACTGCATTATCCCTTCGGTGACTTTAAAGTCATCGCTATTAATAATGATAGGTGTAAATGATGCAACGCTTAAATCCCCGTTTTCCGCACTACTAACAAGTACATCAACTGCAAGTGGCTTTTTATGACCGTGAAAGTCTAGCTCGGCGCTAACACCTTTTAATACGTACTGCCCAGGCTGCTTAATAAGTGACAATTTATCAGATAAGTCAGCGGTTAATACTGCATTTGCAAAAGTGTCAGATTCAAACAAAATTTTGCTTAGGCGCTCGTTACGAATAGGAATAAACGTTTCAGCTGAGGTTAAATCAACATTTACGCTAAACTGACCTTGCTCACTCAATTGCCCTGATAACTGAGTAAAATGGCTTGCCTCAGCAATGCTATTTTTTTTAATTGAGACAAAACTTAATTGGCTTTTATCGTTGAGTAACTGCCAGTTTGCCGATGCAACACCTGAAACTAGTAAACATGATAAAGATAAACCTGCTACAGCTAACGTTTTAAACATAATGCACTCCTAAAATAAAAGATTTATACCCGAAAAAATAATACTTTGATCAGTCAAATTAAAAATCACTAGTACGCTGAGTTAAAAAGAAAACGCACAGTAAACTGATGGTATCACTTGAAACGCTAAGTGCAATTAGAGAATAAATTTAACGCTTTGGAGTAAAGCTATAAAAAAACGGCCCATCAAATATATGATAGGCCGATATAGCAAACTGGGGAGAAGCTATCAATACGTTGCATCTTACGATGCATCATCAACAGGATGTCCTACAGGATGAGGACGGGCGGCACTTTACCAAAAGCAAGCGTAAAAATACAAGCATATTATCGATATTCGAAGCGAATTGACGAACCTCTAACGATTTAATACAAACTGCTGTTTAATTTAACTTTTTTTTAACCTGCAAGCTAAAAGAAAAGCGCCTATTGGCGCTTTTAAATAATTCTTTTTAACTGTTGTGTTTACCTAAGACAAGGCATCCTTGGCATACCAAATTAGTGCGCTTGTTCCCAGTTATCACCTTCGTCAGCTTCAACTATAAGTGGTACATCTAGCTGTGCCGCTTGTGACATCAGCTCACAAATTTGCTGAGTGTATTGCTCAGTGCACTCTGTTTTAATCTCAAATACCAATTCATCGTGTACCTGCATAAGTAGCTTAACCGTATTAGGCGCTTGCTGGTTAACCCATGCATGTACTGTTAACATGGCTTTTTTAATAATATCGGCAGCAGTGCCTTGCATAGGGGCATTAATTGCTGCGCGCTCAGCGCCTTTGCGGCGTGCTCCATTGCGGGCATTTATTTCTGGTAAATGTAAACGGCGGCCAAAAATAGTTTCTACGTAACCATTTTCTGCTGCTTTTTCACGGGTCGTTTCCATGTATTCTAAAACACCTGGGAAACGCTCAAAATATTTATCAATATAATGCTGCGCTTCATGGCGTGGTACATCAAGTTGACGTGCCAGACCAAATGCCGACATGCCATAAATTAAGCCAAAGTTAACGGCTTTAGCTTTACGGCGCATATCAGATGTAACCTCTTCAAGCTCAACTCCAAATACCTCAGCAGCTGTAGCGCTATGCACATCTAAGCCATTTGCAAAGGCATTGAGCAACCCTTTATCTTGTGAAAGATGCGCCATAATACGCAGCTCTATTTGGCTGTAATCGGCCGCCACAATTTTATATCCATCAGCAGCAATAAAGGCTTCACGAATACGGCGCCCTTCTTCTGAACGAATAGGAATATTTTGTAGGTTAGGATCGCTTGAACTTAATCGACCCGTTGCTGTTACCGCTTGATGATAAGAAGTATGCACACGCTTGGTTTGCTCATTCACGATCAGTGGCAATTTATCTGTGTAAGTTGATTTAAGCTTAGATAAACCGCGATGCTCAATAATCACTTTAGGCAATGGGTAATCGTGTGCTAATTCTTGCAGTACTTCTTCTGCTGTAGAAGGCGCGCCTTTGGGTGTTTTTTTGATAACGGGCAATTCTAGCTTTTCAAATAACAGTACTTGTAATTGCTTTGGCGAGCTTAAGTTAAACGGTTCGCCTGCGATTTCAAACGCTTCTTTTTCAAGCTCAAGTAATCGTTCACCTAAGCGTTGGCTATGCGTGGCCAACATATTGCTGTCGATAGCAACACCGGTGCGCTCAATGTCAGAAATAACGCTTACTAGTGGCATTTCTATATTTTCAAACACCGATTTAAGCTTTTCATCCGCTTCAAGTTTCGGCCATAGTACTTGGTGTAAACGCAAAGTAATATCGGCATCTTCTGCGGCATAAGGCGCCGCTTTTTCAAGTTCGATTTGATTGAACGTGAGCTGCTTTTTACCTTTACCAGCAATGTCTTCAAAGCTAATATTTTTGTGGCCTAAATATTTAAGTGCTAATGAGTCCATATCATGACGAGTACCTACGCTGTTAAAAACATAAGACTCCAACATAGTATCAAACTTAATACCATTTAATTCATAGCCAGCATTGGCAAGCACACTTTTATCGTATTTTAAATTTTGACCAACTTTAGCTTTATTTTCGTCAGCTAATATTGGCCCAAGCTTTTGCATCACAAATTCAAGGCTTAGCTGTTCAGGCGCACCTGGGTAATCATGTGCAACCGGTAAGTAGGCGGCTTCCCCTGCTTTTACTGCGAAACTCATCCCTACCAACTGCGCTTTCATATACTCTAAACTGGTTGTTTCAGTATCAAAAGCAAATAGCTCAGCTTCATTGAGCTGCTCTATCAATGTATTAAATTGGGCCTCAGTTAAAATCGTTTCATAGTGCGCATCTTCAACTTTTGGCAACTCATTCTCTTGGGTTGGGACCGCTAAATGTGTGTCAGCATCTTTTGGATTGTCTAGTAATTCAGCTAGCCAGCGACGGAATTCACACTCACCGTATAAGGCAATTAATTCGTCTTTATTCGGTGTTTGCAATTTAAAAGTATCAAGATCAGATTCAACCTCCACATCACACTTAATAGTGGCAAGTTCATAGCTCAATGGTAAATGATCAATCGCTTTTGCAAGCTTTTCACCTATTTTACCTTTGATATCAGCAGCATTATCAATTACGCCCTGAAGCGATCCGTACTTTTGTAACCATTTAACCGCAGTTTTAGGCCCGCACCCTTCAACACCAGGAATATTATCTACTTTATCACCCATTAAGGCTAAATAATCGATAATAAGATCAGGCCCAACACCAAACTTTTCAACCACAGTGTCGGGATCTGAAATACTATCAGTCATGGTATTGATCAAAGTAACATGCTCATTAACCAACTGCGCCATATCTTTATCGCCAGTTGATACTAATACATGGCGTTGTTGCTCAGAAGCAATGCGCGCAAATGTACCAATCACGTCATCGGCTTCTACACCTTCAATACTAATTAATGGAAAGCCCATCGCTTTAATAATGCTATGTAGCGGCGCTATTTGGGTACGCAGATCATCAGGCATTGGCGGACGATTCGCTTTATACTCGCTGTACATGTCATTTCTAAAAGTTTTACCTTTGGCATCAAACACCACCACCATATGTGAGGGATCGTATTGTTTGATCAAACTTTTCAACATGTTTACCACGCCATAAATGGCGCCAGTGGCTTCACCTTTAGAATTAGTTAAATGAGGTGGAGAATGATAAGCACGAAACAAATATGAAGAGCCATCAACAAGAATAAGCGGGTTTTCGGGGATCTGAGCCATGGTAAAATTGGATCCTAAATACAAAAAAGTAATATAAGTATAAGCATGCCATAAGGCAGTAAATAAAACGACTGTGAATTAATGTGATTAAGGGCGCTACATTTTTAGCAACTTGTGGATAACTATGTAGATAACACCCACAAACTATCCATCCGAAACATAGTAAAATGCTTAGATTAGTTTGTAATTTATTGTTTTGTTTAAAAAAAGATAATTCGAGGTTCTTTTTTATTATTCTTCTATCAATGTGGAAAAGGCATTTAAACCGTTACTGGTGTTGTAACCCACTTTGATTATTTACGTCCATTTAAATAACTGGATGAGCATTCTAGCATAATGGATCAAAGATCATAGCGATCCTTTATAATTTTTTTTACCCTTACTAGTTATCAAATGGCATATAGCGCATAACAACTTACTTTGCGGCTAAAAAACCAGCAAATAAATTTTTAGATAGGCTGATTCGTCGTGTTAAACTTTATTAAAATGACTTCAATGGAGCAAAATAATATGAAAAATATAGCGGTAATTTTAGCAGGTTGTGGCGTATTTGATGGCAGTGAAATTAATGAAGTAGTGCTTACTTTATTACACATTGAAAAAAACAACGCGAAATATCAGTGTTTTGCGCCCGATATTACGCAGTACCATACTCTTAATCACATTACTGGTGAAGAAATGGCAGAGTCGCGTAATGTATTAGTGGAATCGGCTCGAATCACCCGTGGCAATATAAAGTCACTCGCTGAATTAGACATTACACAATTTGACGCTTTAATTATTCCTGGCGGCTTTGGTGTAGCTAAAAACTTATCTGACTTTGCTATTAATGGCACTAACGCGAAAGTAAATGACGAAGTACTGAGCGCTTGTAAAGCATTTGCAAAAGCAAATAAAGCCACCGGTTATATGTGTATTGCACCCGCTTTATTGCCATTCATTTATAATAAACCACAGCTCACTATTGGTAATGATAGCGACACGGCCGATGCTTTAACCACATTAGGCGCTGAGCATATTGAGTGTAAAGTGGATGATATTGTTATTGATAAAAATAATAAGCTGGTTACAACACCTGCTTATATGTTGGCACAATCAATTATAGATGCCGATGCAGGAATCGAAAAACTAGTACGTAACGTATTGGCCATTAGCTAATTATTAGGGTTCTGAGCGCATTTAGATGTCTAATGATCCCGTTTTATTTAGGTAATTTATTGAGTTAAGACAATCATTAGTCGTATTTATAAATAAAATCGACTCTGAGCATTTTATAAATCACTGAGTGGAGTTATAATTGGTCTAAATTCCGTCATTTAAAATCGTGATTGATCACGTTCAAATTGAAGTGGGCAAGGCAAAATGAAAAAACTATCAGCTGCAGCATTACTTGTGCTAGCAACCACCGCATACGCACAGCCATATGATAACTCTATGACTGAAGATGCAATTAAAAAACGTTTAGCGCCTATTGGTGCTGTTTACCTTGAAGGTGAGAAAGTAGCGGTTGCTGCACCAACAGGTCCTCGTTCAGGCGAGCAAGTATATCAAGCAGCCTGTTTTGCTTGTCACGGCACAGGTGCTTTAGGCGCTCCTAAATCAGCTGACGATTGGGCTCCTCGTATCGCTAAAGGAAAAGACACCTTATTAGATCATGCGATCAATGGCTTTAATGCCATGCCACCGCGTGGAACGTGTATGGATTGTTCTGATGATGAAATAAGCGCAGCAATCGATTTCATGACCGCTAACTAAAATTAGCCAAGTCAAAATGCTTTAAATAAAAGGTTTACGTTTTAGTAAGCCTTTTTTGTTTCTAATTCATGAGTTTTAGCTACATAATTAAGAAAAATATCTACTTGACGCAAAATGTTAAAAGTGGAACTATAATGATTAATAACTATACAAAAAATTATAACTGGTTAAACATCATTGGAAGATAAACTTATTGTACCTAATAGCGTAGTGCGCCAAAATAAACGACTAAAAGCACTATTAAAAAAGTACAAACATGCCTACCACCTCCACAATGCCCTGATACAATTATCAGAGCAAGCAAGCACTGTTGCCGAGCTAACCTTACTTTACCCTGCTATTCATGACATTTTACAAAAGTATGTTCCGAGTAAAAGCTTTTATGTGGTGCTGGTTGATCCCCAGTCACAACAGTTAGAATTATCTTATTTTTCTGATGAAAAAGATGGCATTGCAGTACCACTTAATCGAGATAATAATTTTGAAGAAGGCGCAACGGGTTATGTCTTCAAGCAAGGGAAAACCACTTACTTTACCAAACAGCAAATGCATGATGCTGCCCAGCAAGGCTTATTTAAAGCATTGGGTACACCTGCAGAACACTGGGTAGGCGTTCCCGTTTATCAAGAAAGAAACATTATTGGTGTGTTAGCCGCGCAAAGTTACGACACAGAACAAGGTTACAGTTCGCAACAAATAAACCTGCTTGAGGCCATGTCACTCTATTTAGCCACCGCAATTGAACGGGTTAAAAAACGAGAGTTACTCGAATCAGAAGTAAAATTAAGAACCCGAGCATTAACGCAAAGTAATGACGCTTTAAATGTTGAAATACAACAGCGAAAAGGTGCCCTGCAACGCCAGCAAATATTATTCAAAATTTCAGAGCTGACAACCCAAGCCAAAAATTTAGATGATGCTTATTTTCAAATACACGAAATAATAAAAACCATTACTTACGCAAAAAACCTTTATATTGCCTTGTATGATAAAGAATCAGGTTGGATCAGTTTTCCCTACAGTGTCGATGAATTCCAAGGCAGCACTCAACCACGGCGCTTTGCAAAAGGCTACAGTGAACTGGTTATAAGCACCGAAGAAACACAAATAATTCATCCGCAAAGAGCACAAGAGTTATTAAATAGTGGCATTGTAGAGCGTGAAAAACCAATTGATGAATCCAAGAGAGCCACCAGCTGGCTAGGCGCTCCGCTAAAAACTTCGCAAGGCGTTATAGGGTTAATTGTTTGCCAAGCTTATAATAATGAACACCTTTTTACACATGATGATGCAGAGCTAATCACCTTTGTATCGCATCAAATTGCCACGGTATTACAAACAAAATTAGCTTCACAGGCACTAAAAAAGAGCCACCAAGAACTTGCCTCACGAGTTAATGAAAAAACTAAAGAATTGAGCCAAGCAAATTTACATTTGCAAATGCAAATTGATGAACGTAAAAAAATAGAACAACAACTTTATCACGATGCTCACCATGACTCACTAACAGGCTTACCAAATCGGAATTTATTTTTAACTCAACTAGAAAAAACCCTGCAATATTATCAACGCAATCCAAATGAGCACTTTGCTGTATTGTTTATTGACCTTGATAAGTTTAAAGATATCAATGATCAGCTCGGGCATCATGCCGGTGATGAGTTTTTAATTAGTGTTAGTAAATTATTCTCACAATGTATTCGTGAGCATGACTTATTAGCTCGTCTAGGCGGAGATGAGTTTGTAGTATTACTAACCCATTTAACTGAGCCAAATCAGGCAGAAGATGTTGCCAATCGCATTATAAAAATTATGCAAAAGCCGTTTTGTACTAAAGGCGTGTGTGTACAAAGTGGCGCCAGTATTGGGATAACCTATTCAAAGCAAAGCTATAAACATACCGATGAAATCATTCGCGACGCCGATGCTGCTATGTATTATGCTAAAAATTCAGGTAAAAACCGCTTTGAGTTATTTCATCCACTGCTCACTGAGCCTATGTTGCAACATGAGTCACAAACATTACATCACCTTGATGTATTGCCTATGACGTTTCGTAGCTCAGATATTATCACCTTGGATGAGCATTATCAGAGTGCATCGTTATTTGAGGCTTTTGGTGAACACCCAGTCCTTGGCTTTACCAGTTTTGATATTTTAAAGAAATTTGCGAATGATAAAGAACAACATACCAAAGTTGAACTACAACTCATCCAACAAGCTTACCAACAAGCACAAAATGCAGAGATAGCCGTTGCGCTATTGCCTTGCTCCAGTTTACTGTTAGAAGAGCATGAATTTTCTTTACTAAAAGCGACACTAAAACAACCGGTAAACAATGAACAGCTTTGCTTGTTGTTTGATGAGCAGGAGCTGCGTTATGCCAGCGCACAGCAATTAGAGAACTTAAAACAGCTTAAAAAACTCGGTCATTCGATTGGCTTAAACAATTTCGCAAAAGACAAATGCGAGCTTAATTTGGTGACTGAAGTAGAGTGTGATTATTTACTCCTTAGCTCCACCTTCAGTAAACGAGTATTACAACAAGAAAGCTACGATTTACAGTTGCAGGGGGTGTTGGCTATTACCAAGCTTAAACAGATAAAAGTGATAGCTAAAGGCCCATCAATATTAAACTTTAGAGCTCTTTTAGATAAACACGGCATAAACCTATTCGTTGCTAAACAGCACCCACTAACCAGCGCTATACCAGCTACACTTAAAAACTCAGAATTAAAATAGCGCTAAACACACCTTATTGTGGCTTTTTCAGCATTGCTCTTAAATTTGCAACCCGAGCTTGGCCTTTTTCCATACGTTCAGCTTGGGTGTTAGGCGCTTTTTTGTTTTCAAAGGCTAAGTCATCTTGCGGTAACTCTTGCACAAATCGACTGAGCTCTGTTTGTGATGTTTCACCAAACTGACGGCGGATTTTAGCATAGGTTAAAGTCAGCTCTTGTTGCGCGCGGGTAATACCTACATAGGCAAGACGGCGCTCTTCATCCACATTATCTTCATCAATGCTTACTTGGTGTGGCAACAATCCTTCTTCCATACCGACCATAAATACATAGGGGTACTCGAGTCCTTTTGAGGCATGCAAAGTTAATAATTGCACGGCATCAGCTTCATCTTCTTCTTCGTTTCGCTCTAGCATGTCCCGAAGGGTCAATTTACTAACTACTTCAGCCAGTGTCATTGGCGGATTATCGGCATCGCCTGTTAACATGTCTGTTATCCAGCGATACAGCTCGGACACATTTTTCATCCGCATTTCAGCGGCTTTAGCACTAGGCGATGATTCATACAAGTAAGCTTCGTAATTAATATTACGTACTAAATCCTTCACCGCCTCCAGTGTATCACTGCGCACTGCGTTATCTGAAAGCTCAACCACCCAACGGGCAAACCCAGCTAGTGCATTTAAACCACGTCCTTTTAGTCTGTATCCTAAGTCGTTATCAAAGCAGGTCGCAAATAAGCTTTGGTGTTTTTCATTAGCTAAGGTGCCAAGCTTTTCAAGCGTGACTGTACCAATTTCACGACGTGGGGTATTCACAATTCTTAAAAAAGCATTGTCATCATCTTGATTCACTAAAAGACGTAAGTAAGCCATGATATCTTTAATTTCAGAACGTGAAAAAAACGACATTCCACCACTAATTTTATACGGGATTCGGTTACTCATTAACGACTTTTCAAAGCCCCGCGCTTGGTGGTTACCCCGGTACAAAATAGCGTAATCTTTATAGCTGGTGCGTTTCATAAATTTATGAGAAATAATCTCTGCGACCACACGTTCTGATTCATGTTCTTCATCGCGACAGCCAATGACTTTAATTTGCTCACCATAGCCCAACTCACTAAAGAGCTTTTTTTCAAACTCATGTGGGTTATTTGCAATTAAGATATTGGCCGCTTTAAGAATGCGCCCAGCACTACGGTAGTTTTGTTCTAGTTTTATTAATCGAAGCCCAGGGTAATCTTTACTTAATAACACCAAGTTTTGTGGACGAGCACCACGCCAAGAGTAAATTGACTGATCGTCATCTCCCACCACAGTAAAGCGTGCTCGTTCGCCTACCAGCAATTTCACTAATTGATATTGGCTGGTATTGGTATCTTGATATTCATCCACCAGTAAATAACGAAAACGCTGCTGCCATCGCTCACGTGATGTGGCATTACTACTTAAAAGCAGCGTGGGGATCATAATTAAATCATCAAAATCCAGCGCGTTATACGCTCTTAATTGATTTTGGTAACGCGCATACAGCTGAGCAAACAATGCTTTTTGCGGCTCTCTGGCTTCGCGAATAGCTTTCTCTGGTAAAATGAGTTCATTCTTCCAGCTACCAATTTGCATTTTAAGTAGATTTAGTAAGTCTTTGTCTTTTTTAAGCTCGTCTTCGGTTAAATCACCGAGTAATTGATTAGTATCTTGGTCGTCAAACAACGAAAAACCGGGTTTAAAACCCAGTGTTTTTAACTCTTTTTTGATGATTTCAAGCCCAAGCGTATGAAAAGTAGACACCCATAAACCTTTAGACTCTTGTTTTCCCAAGGTTTGCAAAACCCGCTCGCGCATTTCTTTAGCCGCTTTATTGGTAAAGGTAACCGCCGCAATATTACGCGCTTGATACTCACATCTCTGTACTAAGTAAGCAATTTTGTTGGTGATAACTCGCGTTTTACCCGAGCCTGCGCCGGCTAATACTAAGCAAGGACCACTAATGTACTTTACCGCTTCATCTTGTTTAGGATTGAGTTTCATAACGACCAGCTGATTGCAAAAAGACGGGCAATTTTAACGTAATCACTACAATACGCCTAGCCAATAAGGTAATATTAGTTATTATCATTTTAGGCAACAGGCAAGGGACGACTATGATTAACCCAGCAAAACTTGAAGAAATTGCGAAACAGATCACTAATAACATGCCACAAGGTGTAAAAAACCTGGCTGATACACTTGAAGGTAAAACTAAGCAAGTGTTACAAAATAAGCTTGCCGAAATGGACTTTGTAAGCCGTGAAGAGTTTGATATTCAAAGCCAAGTGCTGATCCGCACACGTGAAAAGCTAACTGAATTAGAAGCAAAAGTAGCGATACTTGAACAGCAATTATCGGCAAAAACAGACGCAGAATAATAAATATAACGCCATAGACGAACCTGCTTTATGGCGCTAATCACTCAGTTATTCAAATAGCTCGTCCAGCACATAGTAACCCGTTGCTTGTTGCTGCTCTATGCTTACCCTCAGCAATTTATTAGCTACTTGCTCACCGGTAATGGGTCTATACCGTTTGAGGATACCAAAACGCGTTAGCAGTGGAAGTACCACCTCACCTAGCTTTTCTGCAATTCTAAGCTCTGAACGCTCGCCGACTAATAAAGACGGTTGCAATATACTCAAGCGTGCAAAGCCAAGCTGCTTCACCTGCTGCTCAAGCTCTCCTTTTATTTTTAAATAACGGCTCATACTATGCGCATTTGCGCCACTTGACGATACCAAACAATAATGCGGAACAGCGTTATTGGCCGCCATTTGCGCACAAATAAATTGGTATTCAAAATCAACTTTACGTTGTGCAGCCACACTGCCCGCTTGCTTTAATGTGGTCCCTAAGCAAGAAAAGAATACGTCACCTTTGAACAATTCAACATAATGCGTCAAATTTTCAAAATCAATAACATGGCTAATTAATTTAGGATGAGAAAAATCTAATTGGCGGCGCGATAAACTCACTATCTTTGAATAGCAAGAAGATGCTAACAGCTGTTGTAATAACTGGCTGCCAACTAAGCCGGTACTGCCGATTATTAGCGCCGTTTTGGCCATATTAAAGGTGACTGTCCGCAGATTTATTTAGTACATGGTGTACTGCTTTTTTATAGCTTTCACACTCTTCTTCAGCACAACTAACTACCGATTCTAAGTCATGCAAATGACCATTTTCTAAGCCATATACCCAACCATGCACCGTGAGTTCCTGGCCTCTTAGCCATGCATCTTGAACAATGCTAGTGCGAGATACGTTACGCACTTGCTCAATCACATTAAGCTCTATTAAACGATCAAGACGTTGTTTTTCTGGCAGAGCATTAAGTTGCTCTAGGTGTTTTTCTTTTACATCACCAACGTGGCGGAGCCAGTTATCAATAAAGCCAAAGCGGTCCTCGTTTAGTACCGCTTGCACACCACCACAACCGTAGTGGCCAACAACCATAATATGTTTTACTTTTAATACTTCGACCGCGTACTGCATAACCGATAAACAATTATGATCGGTATGCACAACCACGTTGGCAACATTACGGTGCACAAATAACTCACCCGGTAATAAATCAACAATTTGATTAGCTGGCACCCGTGAATCAGAGCAACCTATCCATAAGTATTCTGGGTTTTGTTGCATCGATAAAATTTTGAAAAATTCAGGGTTCGCTTCGCTCGTTCTAGATGCCCAGCGTTTATTATTTTCTAGTAAGTTATTTAAATTTCTCATTACATCTCTTTTAGGTTGAGGGCGTTTTTAAACTGGCTAAAATTAAAATATTACGGGGTGTTAATTGCTTCTCACAAAATGTATTAACACTGACGTCATAGCCTTGCTGCTGCAAATATAAAGCACGATCGAGCACAAGCCAAACTTCTATTGCTCTTCTAAACACATGTCGAACCAGTTCAACTCGCTCTGTTACTTTTTTTCGCGCCTGCCCAATCAATAAAAACTTATTGTAATCAATATCTTTTGGCAGTTTTAAGGCTTTTTTGTCTGCCGCCCAGTTACAAAATGCTGCAAACGAATCTGAAAATATCGCTTTATTCACTGAAGGGACGCTGACATACCCTAACTCACCAGTAAGTGACTTTCTTAAGGCATCAAATCCGAGTCGCCACTCCACTTCTGTTTTTCGCACTTTGCCTACTCGCGAAGGAGCTGTAACAGTTTCTTGCAGGGCGAGCTTTAAATCTCTGTGAGTTAAGTTTAATCGACTTTGCTGAGCATGCTCGCTCATCGCTTGGTAATTATTATCAGTAAATAAATGATAGCAACAAGGTGAAAAGCTAATTTGTGGTACTTTTGCTGCACTGGCTTGATGCATAAAAGTTTGGTGTAACGCACCGCAGGCATGCAAAGCGACGGCATGAGTGTGTGAGCTAAAAAAATCCTGAATGCTATCCTTAAGTACATCGGCTTGGCTAAATTGTATTGCAAGTCCCTGCTGCTGTGCACTTTTTTTCCCTTGTTCACACAAATGAGATTGTAGCTCAACGCTGTGTACACTCTGCGCACCATTAAAAGCTAACATTCGCCCTAAATGGCCTTTACCTGCACACCACTCTAATACAGGCTGATTACTAGTGGGCAATGCGCCAACAAAATCTTGTAGCTGAGTAAACTTTCGACCTTTAATACCATTACTGATCCAAAACGGGTATTCCTTCCGAGTATTGGTAATGGCAGGCAATGACACTAATCGGCTAAGTTGCTCAACAGCAGGAATATAGGATGAAAAAAACTGATAGAGCTGTTCTTGATCAGAGTCTAATTCAGCAACCGCCTGATCGGATAAAGCGCTCAAAGGAGCATGTAATTCAGGCCAAGGTAAAACGTCAAAATCAAATGCAGTACACTGCCAATACAAGCGAGTATTCATTAGCAAAGAGTCGAGGGCAGAAAATTGCTCAGTTAAGGTCATAACAGCTTAGGATATAAAAAAGACGCTTAATTATACCAGCACAATAGCACCTAATTAAGCGGTTATTTTTTTAACCTCGCAGAGCAAGGGAATGGAGTAAGTAATCCACTAGCGCGATTTAAACATTAAACGTAAATAGAGGGGGATAGAAATAATGCTTATTATAATAGCCGCAATTAGCATCCAAGAAAGCTGCAGTGTTTCTTGCTTTTTATATTTATAAATAAAATCAGCTTTGACTTCATCAAACTTTGTTTGATCAATCTCATATAAGTCAGCAATTAAACGCCATTTAGCCATCGACATATTACCCACAGTAGTACTCGGTGGAGCAATATAGTCTTTAAGTACCTCAGCCTCATAGGCCAGTTGATGAAAACTGCGTTCAGGCGCATAAAACTGTTGGGTTATGGCAATGGCTTCATCCATATTCATTACCGCGTAGCGCCACCCTTTTAAACTTGCTTGATAAAACTTTTCTACCGTATCGGGGTGATACTTAACCATACTATCGCTGGTAAATAAAATATCCGCGTATACATCCATCCCATAACGTTGTGGACATATAAGTCTATGAGCAACCCCTTGCTGATCCATATGATAAGGTAGGTCGGTAACATACACTTCTATCGCATCTAATTTATTTTCCATCCATGCTTGTTGTAATTCATCGCCTTTGTAAACAGCCAGTTTTTCGGTATCAATACCACTGCGCTTAAGCATAGTTAGTAACTCAGAATTACTCTCTTTGCTGACTTCACTTACACGCTTGTTAATAAAATCACGAGCATGAAAAATATCTGAAGTTTCTTTTACCATCCAACAGTAAGGAGAAAACTGTAATATGGCAGCCATGGCTACAAAGGGTTCACCGGCAATACGGCGTTCTAATATACCTGAATGTGCTACACCAAATTGCGCCTCTCCTCGCTCTACCGCACCAAAACTATTTGGCCGTTTTGGATCGGCAGGAACTATATTGACGTCTAAACCGGCCTCATTATAAAAGCCTTTTTGTTTGGCCATGTAATAGCCAGCAAATTGAAATTGGTGCGTCCACTTTAATTGTAACGTGACTGATTCCTGCGCCATTAACTGGCTACAAAAAAAGCAGATGCTAATTATTATTCCTTTAAGTAGCAAAGCAGGCTTCCATAAACATGATAATTAATTATAACTATATGTAAAACAGCTAATAAAGCAAGCATCGGGATAAGATGCTTGCTTAGGATAGAGTTAGGCTAGAGCGATTTTTTCAAGCTTTTCTGCTTGAGGTTGGGTAGTTAAAAACTGAGTAAAACAGGGATTATCGGTTTCGTCTTGGACACTGTAACCTAGCCGATTTAAGTGCTCATTAAACATCTCATATTGGCTTGGTTCAATAGCAAAGCCTGCTAATACATTCCCCATTGACCCGCCATGATTGCGGTAGTGAAATAAAGTGATATTCCAGTTACTACCCAGCGTATCTAAAAAGCGCGCCAATGCGCCTGGGTACTCTGGAAACTCAAACCTTAGTAAGCGTTCATGTAACTGCTCTGGCGCTTTACCGCCAACCATATAGCGTACATGCAGCTTTGCTAATTCGTTATCTGACAAATCGCAAAAGGTATATTTGTTATCTGTTAGACTTTGTTTAAGCTCTTCAAGTTCTGCTAACCCTTGACGTAGCGCAATACCAACAAAAATTTGCGCCTCGCCAGGCCCCGCATAACGATAGTTAAACTCAGTAATGGCACGCCCACCTAAAGATGTACAAAACTGCTTAAAACTACCGCGCTTTTCATCAATGGTCACGGCTAATAAAGCTTCGTTTTTCTCACCCAGCGCAGTGCGCTCAGCCACATAACGTAAGCGATCAAAGTTTAAATTAGCACCAGACAAAATAGCGGCTAAATTTAACCCCTTTAAACCCGACTGCTGAGACCATTTTTTAAGCCCTGCAGTTGCAAGCGCTCCTGAAGGCTCAGCTATAGCACGGGTTGATACAAAAATATCTTGCATGGCTGCACATATTTCATCGTCTGATACGGTAACTACTTCATCACAAAACTTTTGTGCCAGTCTGAATGTTTCGCTACCAATTATTTTAACGGCAACACCATCGGCAAAACTGCCAACGCGATCGAGCTCTACCGGCTCGCCTGCTGCTAAAGCAGCTTTTAAGCAGGCGCTTTCATTCGCCTCAACCCCTATCACTTTGATATCGGGGCGCAGCGACTTAATATATACCGCCATACCTGCCAGCAAGCCGCCGCCGCCAACAGGAATAAATACCACATCTAAATCGTTGAGCTGTTGCATTAATTCACGGGCAACCGTACCTTGACCAACAATCACATCAGGGTCATCAAATGGCGGTACAAATACGCCGTTTCGCTGCTCAGTTAATTCCAGCGCATACGCTTTTGCGGCATCAAATTGATGGCCATGCAATACGACTTCACCACCCAATGCCCTTACCGCATTAACCTTTATTTCAGGTGTGGTCACGGGCATCACAATGGTGGCTTTGTGCCCTAAGTGTGAGGCACTTAGTGCCACACCTTGGGCATGGTTACCTGCGGATGCGGTGATCACAACCGAGCCTTTAGGCAGCTTATTTAATTTATTAAAAGCACCGCGTAATTTAAACGAGTACACGGGTTGCTGGTCTTCACGTTTTAACCAAACATGATTACCTAATCGTGCACTCAATTCGGCCATTTCACTTACCTCAGTCACCTTGGCTAAAGGCTCCATATTGGCTTGGATAATCGCGCGAAAATAATCGAGTTCTTGAGAAACCATATCTAGCTAAGCTCCTCCAGTTTGGCTAAATCGCGAACCGCACCTTTATCTGCGCTGGTTGCAAGTAGCGCATACGCTTTAAGCGCAGATGATACATAACGATCACGATTAAGCGGTTTATACGCTTGTTTACCACGAGCCAGCTGTTTTTGCTTGCGAGCTTCAAGCTCTTCATCGCTTAACGCCAGCGTTATTTCTCGAGTGGCAATATCGATGATAATTTTATCGCCGTTTTCAACATAAGCAATTGCGCCACCGCTGGCAGCTTCCGGCGATACGTGGCCAATCGATAGACCCGACGTGCCACCTGAAAAACGCCCATCAGTAATTAATGCACATTGCTCTGCCAAACCTTTTGATTTTAAATAGCTAGTTGGGTATAGCATTTCTTGCATACCAGGGCCGCCTTTAGGCCCTTCATAGCGAATAACCACCACGTCGCCGGCTTTTACTTCGCCATTTAAAATCCCTTCTACAGAGTCATCTTGTGATTCGTATACCACAGCAGTACCTTCAAAATGCAGCATTTCATCAACAACACCCGCACTTTTAACGATACAGCCATCTATTGCTAAATTACCTGAAAGCACGGCAAGGCCACCATCTTGACGAAATGCATGTTCTACACTGCGAATACAACCGTTTTCACGATCGTTATCACCCTCATCCCAACGACAATCTTGGCTCATTGCTTTGGTGGTACGAATACCTGCAGGGCCAGCACGATAAAACTTTTGCGCAGCTTCGTTATTCGGATCGGTTGCATCCCACTTTTTAACCAGTTCACCCATTGTCATACCAGCAACATGGTTAACCGATAAATCAACTAACCCAGCCTTTCCAAGCTCGCGAACTATCGCCATCATGCCACCAGCACGGTGTACGTCTTCAATGTGGTATTGCGCTGTAGCTGGAGCAACTTTACATAAAAACGGGGTTTTACGTGAAAGTTCATCAATGTGTGACATATCAAAATCAACGCCGGCTTCTTGTGCCGCTGCGAGTAAATGCAATACCGTATTTGATGAACCGCCCATAGCAATATCAACCACCATAGAGTTCATAAATGCGGTTTTATTAGCGATAGCACGAGGCAGTACGTCTTGGTTATCTTTTTGATAGTACTCACGGCATAAATCAACGATACGTGCACCCGCTTCAACATATAGTTGTTTGCGGTCTTTATGGGTCGCAAGCGTGGTCCCGTTACCAGGCAGCGCAAGGCCAATTGCTTCTAATAAACAGTTCATAGAATTGGCGGTAAACATCCCTGAACACGACCCACAGGTAGGGCATGCAGATCGCTCAACTTGCTCAGAGTCGGCATCACTTACCGATTCATCAGCGCCTTTAACCATAGCATCAACCAAATCGAGCTTAATATCGATATTCGCTAATTTGGTTTTACCTGCTTCCATTGGGCCGCCCGATACAAAAATAACGGGTATATTTAAACGCAGCGCCGCTAACATCATTCCAGGGGTGATTTTGTCGCAGTTAGAAATACAAATCATCGCATCGGCACAATGGCCGTTCACCATGTACTCTACCGAGTCGGCAATTAAATCGCGCGATGGCAGTGAATAAAGCATACCGCCGTGACCCATGGCAATACCGTCATCGATAGCAATGGTATTAAATTCTTTTGGTACACCACCGGCCTGAGTAATGGTTTCAGCCATCAGTTCACTAAGCTGATTAAGATGTACGTGCCCCGGTACAAATTGCGTAAATGAGTTCACAACAGCAATAATTGGCTTACCAAAGTCGGTATCAGTCATGCCTGTTGCACGCCATAATGCTCTTGCGCCTGCGCGTTTACGCCCTTCAGTGGTGGTTGCACTTCTTAATTTAGCCATAGTTACCTCAGTGTTTGCCGCAATTAATGCGGGCATTCCTCATTCTAAAAATTGATGAATAACCAAATAATCGGTTATTCGTAAAATTCGTTAAATTTATTTTATACAGCCTGTTGCTGTAAGCTTTGTAGCGTCACATGTTTCACATCAACCAATTTATTTAACTGGCTAGTAAGCAAGTAAATTGGTTTATCACTATCAACCGTCATTGCCATATTATATTGACCATCGTCCATATTGAGCTGTAAGTGAGTCAAGTCAAAACCACGATGACGCACCACACGTAAAAAGCGCTCGATTGCGACACTTTGACTTTTTAAGGCAATAGTTAAACTGTGTTTCATTGTGCTTTCTCCGTTATCATTTCATCGTTGGCAGCTCCAGGCGGAACAAGTGGCCATACGTTTTCTTTATCATCGATACAAGCATGAACAATATAGGGTCCATCGCTATTTAATAAGGCAGTGATTGCATCATCCACTTGGTTGGCATGGGTAATAGTTTGCCCAGGAATGCCAAACACAGCAGCAAGTTGTACAAAGTCAGGGTTGTCTGATAGGTTAGTTTCGCTGTAACGCCCTTCAAAAAATAGTTCTTGCCATTGGCGCACCATTCCTAAGCGCTGGTTATCAAGTATCAGTATTTTTACTGGTAAATTATTACGGCGAATAGTGGCAAGCTCTTGAATATTCATCATGATTGAACCATCACCGGAAACGGTGATCACAAAGTCATCTTTACGCGCTATCTGTGCACCTATAGCCGCGGGTAAACCAAACCCCATAGTGCCTGCACCACCACTGCTCAAATGGTTGCAAGGGTGGCTAAACTTCATGTGCTGAGCTACCCACATTTGGTGCTGGCCTACATCACAACACACCACACTAGTGCTTGGCATACGCTGGCTAAGTTGATTAAGTAAGTAAGGAGCAAATACTTTTTCACCAGGGTAGTCGTAGCGCCACGCGTGCTTGACCTTCATTTGTTTACTATGATCGCACCACGCTTTTGGTGTAACCACGCACTCAAGTGCAGGGAGAGACGTTTTTAAATCAGCAATTAATGACGCTTTTGCGGGTTTACGTTTTCCGACCTCGGCTGCATCTATATCTAAATGAATTACGTTTGCTTTTGCAGCAAACTTAGCTAAATTGCCGGTTACACGGTCATCAAAGCGTGCGCCAATACACACTAATACATCACATTCTTGCACCGCTAAATTAGCCGCTTGACCGCCATGCATACCTAGCATGCCTAAATCATATTCGTAATCAGGTAATACACTGCCCAATGCTTTAAGGGTTGAAACCGCTGGCATTTGCGTTTTATTTAAAAATTGCATTAACTGCGCTTGCGCATCAGCGGCATGGACCCCGCCACCAACATAGGCAACAGGCTGTTTGGCTTCACTGAGTAATTGGTTAGCAATAGCGACTTGATTTAGATCTAGTTGAGGCAAATATTCATCTACCGCTAACCAAGGTTTAAAAGGTACTTGCGCCATTTGAATGTCTTTGGGGATATCAACCAAAACAGGGCCTGGTCGACCGCTTTGTGCTAAATGCATCGCCTCTTGTAATATTTCGGCTAAATCTTCTGCTCGCTCAACCATATAACTGTGTTTTGTACATGAAAGCGACATACCCAACACGTCTATTTCTTGAAAGGCGTCAGAACCAATAGCTGCGGTTGGTACTTGCCCGGTGATGGCAAGTAAAGGCACTGAGTCCATCATGGCATCAGCCAATGCGGTAATTAAGTTAGTAGCACCCGGGCCTGATGTTGCTAAACATACACCTAAGCGGCCAGTACTGCGTGCATAACCTACGGCTGCAAACCCTGCACCTTGTTCATGGCGAGTGAGGTAATGTTTTACAGGCGCACCATACAAGGCATCGTAAATGGGCATAATAGCACCACCTGGGTAGCCAAATACTTCATCTACGCCGTGATTGGCGAGTAAATCAATTGTTAGTTCTGCGCCTGTCATTAGTAAATCCTCATTCCTGTGTGACAACCCGTTAAAATTTAATCTTAAAACTAAAAAGCCCCCCGGACGGTTAAGTGCGGAGGGCTTTTCAATGCTTAGTTTTTTAAAGCACTACGAAGCCCTCGCGGGAATAATCACCACGATAATAATCAGGACTAGGTTAAGTGCATTGTTAAGCATAAAATTTAATACCATTTAATTTCTGTAATTACGAAACTCTTGTTTCGCTGTCTTTTTATATTAGTACCGCGCTCAGGGCGCTAAGTCAACATCAAATTCAATCCAAAATAATTATAAAAACACGCCGGCTTAGGTTTTAAAATTCAAACAACCTAAACAAAGTGAATTTTTTATCCCTTCATTTCAACTCAGGAAATTCACTATTCTTATAACGGTGAATTATGGTTTGATTAATTTTTAGCAAACCGCTGTATTTTATAGCTCACAAAATAAAATAAATTGACTTCTTAAGCGTTTCTTAAGTGTGACGTCCTAGCATAACAACGTTCACTAAAAAGAGATGTGTTATGAATTCAATTTTCAAACTCAGTAAGCAATCGCAAGCAAACACCAAAAAGCGCTTTTACTTTAACTGCAGCGCTAATGCATT
This sequence comes from Pseudoalteromonas sp. meg-B1, assembly GCF_003173795.1. Lineage (GTDB taxonomy): Bacteria > Pseudomonadota > Gammaproteobacteria > Enterobacterales > Alteromonadaceae > Pseudoalteromonas > Pseudoalteromonas undina. The sequence continues at coordinate 483,606 of NZ_QGQU01000003.1, forward strand.
TGTTATTTTAATGGCATGCTATTACGGCTTAATCATTAATATTCCATTTATGCATGGTGCGTTTAGCGCTATTACTTCGCTGCACACATTTTCGTGGTTATTTCTATTTTCTGTACCGCTACTACTTGTGTGTTTATTAGTTATATTTTTTTCTTTGGTGTCTGTTCGAGGGCTATTAAAACCCATCAACTACTTACTACTCGTGCTCTCAAGTGCCGCACTTTACGGCTCATTAAACTATGGAGTGGTATTTGATTACTCAATGATACAAAACGCAGCAGAGACGGACTCTAGTGAAGCGTTAAGCTATTTAAACTTGCAACTTGTTGGCTTTTTACTGCTTTTTGGCGCATTACCTGCCTTTGTTTTGAGTCGTATAAACGTAAACTGTGCCCGCCCACACAAAGAAATACTCAGTCGTATTAAACTGTTACTAGCATGCGGTGCTTTGATTGCTTTAGTGGTAGTAAACTTTTACGCCGATTACGCGGCAACAGGTCGAAATAACCGTATATTGAAAAAAGAAATCATTCCATTTCAATACCTTTCTAGTGGCTATAAGTATGCACGTGACCAGTTGCTTTACAGCGATGTTAAATTTAAAAATATTGATACCACACCAACTTTAGCATCGCCAAGCACAACACGAGTTACTGTCATAGTAGTAGGTGAAACCGCACGAGCTGAAAATTTTTCCTACCAAGGCTATGAGCGCAATACCAACCAATACACACAAAAACATAATGTCACTTATTTCGATAATGTATCGTCGTGTGGCACCGCCACAGCAGTGTCAGTACCGTGTATGTTTTCACTGCAAACTCATGCCAATTTTTCTCGTTTAGACAGTGATAATCAGCAAAACGTGATTGATTTGATACAACAAGCAGGCGCAGATGTCTTGTGGGTTGATAATAACAGTGGCTGTAAAAACGTCTGCTCGCGCGTACCTACCATTAATATTGATAGCAAAGCATCCGGACTATGTGATGGTAAATACTGTTTTGATGAAGCGTTGCTAGCCCCACTAAAGCACAAGCTTGCTAACTTGAGTCAGGCTAATACGCTTATAGTGCTGCATATGATGGGTTCACATGGCCCTACTTACTTTAAGCGCTACCCTGAAAAATTTAAACAGTTTAGTCCAACCTGCGACCGCAGCGATATTCAGAACTGTAACGCTGAAGAACTGGTTAACACCTACGATAATACAATTGCTTATAGTGATTTTATCAACGCTCAAGTTATTGAACAGTTAAAGGCACTACCAGCCAATATTGATAAGCAATTACTGTATGTGTCGGACCATGGCGAGTCGCTCGGTGAAAATGGTGCGTACTTACATGGCTTTCCCTATGCATTTGCACCAACAACTCAAACCCATGTGCCTCTTTACATCTGGGCTGATGAGCATAATCAGCGCATTACAGCCAAGTGTCTCAACAATTTAAATAGCACTTTAGCGCAATCACACGATGCTATTTTTCATACCCTTTTAAACTTAACCGGTGTTGTGAGTAAAACCTACCAAACCTCTGAAGATTTACTCGCGTCATGTCAAACGATTAACCATAGCGAAGCTAAAATATGAATAATAAAACCGTTATAAAACGCCAAGGCCTAATGCGCCTAATTTTTACCTTAAGCCATACATTTAACGGCCTAAAATGGATGAGCCGATTTGAGGCTGCTTTTCAGCAAGAGTTGGTTTTATTTAGTTTGCTAGGCGTATTTGCCTGCTTGCAAGAAATTACTTTAAGTAGCAAGTTAATATTAATTGCCAGCTTATTGTTTGTGTTATTTGCTGAGTTGGTCAATACCGCAGTCGAAGTGGTGGTTGATCGCATCGGTAGCGAATATCATGAACTATCAGGCCTAGCTAAAGACATCGCTTCTGCCAGTGTCTTTATCGCCATGCTCATCACCGTTCTGCTTTGGTGGTCTGTTTTATGGGCTTAATTTGCCAAAGTAAAAAAAGCATTAGTGCTGCCGTAGGTCATGATGGTGTTTTTTCTCAGTCTATGAAGCTTTTCACGAATCGCCTTGAGTTCATAACAAAGTGAACGCGCTTTGACTAATTTTGGCAACATGGCCTACAGCAATAATTGGTATCAATAGCGCTTTTAATCTGGCATTTTTACGTTACCTATATAGTAAACTAAGTTAGTATTTATAAAACAACTTAAACATGGCTAGGATTTTTTATGAAAGTGTCATTGCGTATCAGTCATTTATTGATAACGTTCGTTTTTTTAGCATTTAGTGTCAATGGCTATGCAGCTCCTGCTCTATTCAAAATAGAAAAACAAGGCGCTAGTTCGTATTTATTTGGCACCGTGCATGTAGGTGATGCCAGCATGAAAGGGCTACCACAAAAAGTGACTCACGCACTGGATAACAGCAAGCAAGTGGTTGTTGAAGTGGATATTAGTAAGCTATCACCTTTACAAATGCAGCAACGCTCTATGCCGTATATGCTGCTTAATAACGGGCGCACACTACAGAGTGAGCTGTCGACAGAAAATTATCAACTCCTGAAAGACTACTTTGCTAAAAAGTCGATTGATATTGCCATGTTCAACAGCTTTAAACCTTGGGCTGTGATGTTAACCATGATGCAAATTGAGTTTCAAAACGCAGGATATTCAGATAAAAATGGCATTGATAAGCAAATATTAGATTATGCCCAACAGCATAATATTAAAATTGCAGAGCTTGAAACCATAGAGCAGCAACTACAAATGTTTAATGGGTTAGAGTCATTAAGCAACGCTATGATGGCAGAAACCTTTGAACAACTCAGTGATATTAATACCTACTTTATTTCTCTAGTAAATGCATGGAAACAGGGCGATATGAAAACCCTAACCAGCTACTACCACACCAGTTTTGATAACAGCCAATACGGCCAACAAAGCGAACAAGTGATGCTAATTGAGCGTAATAATAATTGGGTCACTCAGCTCACCCCAAAACTTGAACAAGGCAATATTTTTATAGCGGTAGGTGCTCTGCATTTAGTTGAGCAACATGGCTTAATTAAACAACTGCGTGACCAAGGATTCACGGTGACTCAGTTATAAACAAGCTTATATAATCAACTCACTATGAGCCGTATGCTGTTCATAGTAAGTTGGTTTAAAATCTTCCATTTCTAAGGTGTGTTCAATCCCTTTAATGGTATCTGCTGCATGATGGTTTACATAAATAACGGTACTCGTTTTTGCCGCACACACCTTTTCTATTAGCAGTAAAACGCGTTGACGATTTGCCTCATCAAGCCCTAAACATGGCTCATCCAAAATAACTAATGCGGGGTGTTTAACCATTGCGCGTACAATCAGTAATAAGCGCTGATCGCCATACGATAGTTGAGTAAAAGCGCAATTTGCTTTATCGCTTAGGCCAATTAATGCCAGCCACTGTTTCGCTAACCGCATTTGTAACTCGCTGGCTTGTTGATATAAACCAATACTATCGAAAAACCCAGAGATAACAGTATTGAGCGCCGAAATACTCACTCTATACTGTAAATGCAAGGTATTAGAGATATAACCAATATGCTGTTTTATATCCCAAATACTCTCTCCTGTGCCACGCTTAAAACCAAACACCTCAATCTCATTGTTATAACACTGAGGGTTATCACCGGTGATTAAATTTAATAAACAGGTTTTTCCTGAGCCATTCTTGCCGGTAAGTTGCCAATGTTGGTGTTGCTTAATTGTCCAGTTTAAGTTCTCAAAGATAGTCTGTTCACCATAACGTACATGCGTATCAGTAAGCTTAACGAGTGGCGCGTTTACATTTGAAATAAAAGTAGGCTCGGGTGAATCTGGAATAGTTATAGATGTATGTTCTAAATGCAGTAACTTAAATAAATCGGCTCGTTTTGCTGCGCACGGTTTTGCTAAGCTATGTTGTAAAAGACCCTTGCTCACATAAGCAAAGTGATCAACAAACGCAGGAATTTCATCAACACGGTTTAGTACAAACACAAAGCAAGTGTGCGTACTCAGTTGCTTTAATAGGCGGTTTAACTGCCTAGCCGATTCAGTGTCTAAGCCATCAAATGGTTCATCAAGCACAACTAAATCACTATTAGCAGACAGTGCTTTAATCAATAATAATTTACGTGTTTCACCGGTCGATAAATCAGTAAAATTACGATTAAGTAAGGCATCAAAATTAAGAGCAGTAATTAGCTGTTGACATAAATCGCGATTAATTTCAGGCGCAGAAAAGAGTATGTCGGTTACTTTTTGTGGTTTATCACTTTTGCGATTAGCGCTTAATAACTGCTTTTGTAAATCACTTGAAACTAACTGTAGATTATTAAAAGTACTATGGCGTTGCCCACTTTGTTGCTTGGCTTCACCAATAAGCGTAGCCCCAAGCGCAGATTTACCGGCGCCATTGCCGCCAAGCAATACCCAGTGTTCCCCCTGTTTTACTTGCCAAGTTAAATCCTTAATATAATAGCGATTACTGCCACCGGTGGATAAATAACCATTAAATTGCTGAAGTAAAATTGAGCTCACACTAGCTACCAAAATAAGTCTTAAAAATTCAAATTAACGTACAAAATAACAATTAGGCAAGTGAGATTTAATCAACCTCTGTTAGAAGAGCATCGTTTAGTGCCGCTATTATACTTTGCTGATCTATGGGTTTATGAATATGACTTATTGCTCCACAAGCTTTAGCGCGAGCTATATCACTATCAGAAGTGTTTGCGGTAACCACAATAATGGGTCGTGTTTTGTCTTTTTCATGCAGCAGCTTTGTGGCTTCAAAGCCATCCATAACCGGCATATTTAAATCCATAAATATAACATCATAGCTATTTTCAGCCGCCATTTCACAAGCGACTTTGCCATTTTCAGCCGATTCAACCTGTATGTTCAAAGAACTTAATAACTTTGTTAGTACCAACATGTTGAGCGGGTTATCTTCAACCACTAAACACTTAAGATCATCAGGCAAGCGCGTTGGCATAGTTTCGCTTGTGTCCATCTCTAATGGTAGGCTCAAAAATACAATGGCGCCTTGTGGATGATTATTCTCAAAACGAATGTCGCCATTAAGCGCATTAACAATATATTGCACGCGGGTAAGCCCTGTTCTGAGGCCTTGAAAATGGTTACTTTGTTGATTGTTATCTAATTCGAGCTGACCAACCGGGTGGCTAAAGCCACAGCCACTGTCTTTTATGCTTAACTCTAACTGATGGTTATTGAGCGTAGCAATGACGGTGACCTCTCCTTGCTCAGTAAACTTTAATGCGTTATTAAGTAGTTCAGAAACAATTTGCTGTAGCCGTGCGTGATCTACAATCACCACGCAGTCTAAGTTCGGTGCTAACTCGGTAATTAGCTTTAACCCTTTCTCAGTACAGCCATATTGATACACAGCCAGTATTTTTTTTAAAGTTGTTAGTAGGTTGTCTGAGGTCGGCTTTAACGACCAGCGATTTAAACTAAGCGCTTGCAAATCTTGAAGTTCATCTAACATCGCTAGCAGCCTAACAGAACAATACTGAGCTTGACGCTGAATTTGTTGTTGCGAGCTGGGAATGCTTAATTCATTTATAGAACTAATTAATCCCTGTAACGGGGTTCTAAACTCATGACTGGCGCGTGCGATAAAATGCTCTTTATTCTGACTGACTTGCTCGGCAAATTCTTTTTGTTGTTGATACTCAAGCAGAGTCTGCAAAACTTGCCTTTCCATTGGCATAAACACAAATCTTAACTCTAGAAGCAATAACGCTAGAGTCAAAAACCAACACAACAGCTCAATATTGGCTACCCAATTAACCTTTGTCACCGCTTGCTGCTCAAATAAGCTCACCGCGGTGTCTAATTTTTTTAATAATGCTTCAATCTCGCCCACAGAAAACATCACGGGATTCGCTTGTTCTTGTTGGGTCAGTAATTTTTTTGCTTGTTTTATAAAACTAGATACCTCGGCATCTAGGTTACCTGGGGCGGCATAATATAAATCAACTAAAGCAGCATTTAAATAAATCGCCTCACCTTGCTTATTTTTAGTGAGTAAAAAAGTATGTCCTTGCTCGAATAGCCCAAGTGAGTGGGCTAACGATTTCAGGTGCTGTTCGTTGTTAGCTGTTTGATTAATTAGCGCATTACTATGCCACGCTATTTTTTGTGACAGCATACGTTGCTTACCCGCTATATTGATAATTTTCGCATCGTATTTTTGCACAGAAAAGACGTATTGCATGAGTAGTGCGGATACGCTGATCAGCAAGGCAATAGCAATTAATGCCCACCGATAACGCGTGCGAATACTCTTTACAATATTAAACATAAACCAAGCTGCTTTTTATTTTCACTTTAGTCTAACTGTAGCAAGTTAATCAGTTAATTCACTAATTATTAGATATAAAAAAGCCCAACTAAAAAGCTGGGCTACTTACAATATCATTAACGATTTTCTAAGCGGTTATAATCAAACATACCAAATTCAACCCCTCGATACTGGCGGGCAACGTGATGTAATATATCGCTGTATTGCCAAAACTGAGGGTGCGTTCGACGAATCGCAAACTTAGACTTTAAAGCCCGATAATCCGCCTCTACTTGCATAAGCGGTAACTGCTCTGCAAATGCAGCAACTTGTTGCGGGTTATTTAAATACCAAATTGCTGATGGGTAATCACCAATAAAACCTGGCACAATTGTCACGGTATCTTCTTCATAAGCACGCTGGCCGTCTTCGTTTAATAAGCTCGAAATATTATAATGGGCGTTATGATGAATAATCGTATAAGCCTTGTGCTCATCTTGCTCTTTTACTAACACATACGATAGCTGCGGGAGTAAGTTAATTGCTTTAGCGGGCATGGTGTTAATTGCACTTAATGGTGCGGGTACTTTTTTATAGTCATAACGAGGACTTAATACCGGCTCAAGCGTTTGTTTAATTAATCCATATAACTCTGATTGTGGCTTATCAGTTTGGTAACTAATACCGCTGGGCTGACTAAACTCACGGTTATTTTCGAAAAAGGTCGATAGACTTGGCGGTGATTTACGATACCAGCTTTGCTTAATAGCTTCGCGTTGTGACTCTGGTAATAACGCAAGAAAGTTTTGCTCACCTTCCAAGCGTAAAAAATCCATATATAAACGTGTTATCAATTGATGGCCAATATTGCCATACACATCAAAGCCTGCCACTAGTAAGTAGTGAATACGCTCAAACAATGCATAATCAAGTACCCACATCGTTTTAGGTTGCTGGCCAACAAGCCCTTTTACAACAGTTGCACTATCGAAATGGCGAAAAATTGTCAGCGCCGCATTTTGGTTATGCCCTTCCCCTTTCCACAGTAAATCAGTAGTTAAGTGCTCGCCATTTTTGAACATTTTATTAGCTAGCTCAACCTTGGCTTTTAAATAGCGTTTTTCGCGAACTGAATATTTTACCCAGTTAGAAATAGGTAACGCATTACTCTCCTCGGCTGCTGGTAACTCTAATGCGTCTTCATGTTGCATTAGCATTTTACCAACCTCTGGAGTCGCCACTTTATCAGGATCGGCAAATGCCACCCAAAAATGATCATTAATCACGTTCAGTGCAATTTGACCACGACAGACAGGTCCTTTAATGAAGCCCATAATAATTAACTCAGCTTCATCGAGCATAAATTGATACTTAGCATCAATAGGCAGTGCTTCAAAAGTTTTAAATGGGTTTGATGCAAGTGCTGGCTCATAGCTTGGTAAGCTAGATACAGTGTATTTTGGTGCGATGAACTGCTGATATAAGCGCGTTAACTTCTCATCCGTCAACTTAAGTGGCAAATGCGTTTTTGACAAAATAGTAGAACGATCGTGAAGCAGTCGATAATAAACACGCTCAACATTTGGGTTATCATAAGGGCGACGGGCGCTAATTAACTTAATATCTTCCCCAGGAGGAGTGCTTGAACGCACCAACTTAAAAAAGTTTGGTGATTGCGCATCACTAAAATAGATGTGCGCTAAAAACCAATGTTCATAAATATAACGCGCTGATAACTGATACTTCAAACCATCTTGATTTAAAAATGCTTCCCAGTTTTTTACCTTTGCAAGCTCAGCAGCTGATGGCGGCTTGATATGCGCCATTTTCCCACCTTTTTTAATCCAATTTTGTAGATGCTGAAATTCAGCAGCCGACACCCCTGGTAAGCCATAAGGCATACCCGCATGCGGTTGCTCATCCGCTAATTGGTCAAATTCACCCATGGTCGCACAACTTTGGTTGCGACTAAGCGAAAAATCAAAGCGTTCATCTAATACTTCATCTTCTGGCAAAGGTGAACTTTGCTTTAATACCAGCGTGTTAAATAACACACTACCGGCTAAATTGGCTTCTTCATTTTGTGCTCGCTCGTTTAATACCGGGCTAAACTCTTTTTCACGCCATTGCTCAGTGGTGGTTGCATCAAATAATAATCGGCTCGGCGTTGAGGCTAACAACCGAGTACCGTCGTACACCAACTCTTTACTTAGCCCTCTATCTATTCCCTCAGGAGACGACAACTTCAACTGGCAAGGCGCATCATAACAACCATGGCAAACCACGCAGCGAGTATCTATTACAGGCTTTACATGCTGAAGAAATTCGGCGCCATCACCACTATTAGCGTCAACAATACGCGCTTGTGTTTTTTCGGGACCAAACAGTTCGTTATAATGAGCATTTCCTAGGTAGGCACAGCCACTTAAAATAATCAGTACAAATGTACTTATAATGATCTTTTTCATTACTCTGCCTCATCGCCCAAATCGAACGTGGGCATCATATCAACTTGAGGTGATACGAATGTCAGCTCATCAGCTGTAGTCACTACAGCGCTTAATAGAGGGCCTTGGGTGAGCGTTAGTTGAGCGTCATGTTCGCTTTGCACTACACTTGAAAAGCTTGAATTGATGACATTCAATTCATAGTCCGTAATGCTTATGCCAATACTACTGTCAGCACTGGGATTTTGGCATAGCTGAGTCAGTAGCTCATCACTTAAAATAACTGAAATTTCCACGTCAGGCTGCGCTAAGTCACGGGTACTTAGTGTCTCATCTAGAATAAATAAAGGGAGGGTTAAATTGCTATCTTGTTCAAGTTCCATTGGACTCTCTTGCTGACTGGCGGTGTAATTACCGCCATTATAGCAAAAAAGCACATAATTACTGCGACTAAATAACCATACTAAAGCCTAAAATTAATCCTAAGCATTGCTAATTACTAAGCTTTAATATCATCCATTGCCGATTCAATAATAGAAAAAACAGCCCCTTGAGGATCGCAAATAACACTAAAACGCCCTATATCAGGGATATCTGTAGCAGGTACGCACACTTGCCCTCCAAGGATCGCCGCTTTTTTTACATAGCTATCGCAGTTATCCACGGCAAAGTAAATCATCCAATGGGGAGGCACGTCTTCTGGCCACTCATTATTCATTTGTAGCATGCCCGCTACAGGCTTACCTGCAACTAAGAACAAGGTGTAATCCATACCTTCCATAGGCTTTATTTCACTTTGCCAACCTAGTAATTCGCAATAAAAGTGACGGCTCGCTTCGCTATCACGCGTTGCCATTTCGTGCCAATAAGGCGTGCCGAGCTCACAAGGACGCTGACATCCTATGTGCTCTTTACCTTGCCATAACGCCACTATGGCGCCGGTTGGGTCTTTAAGCATTAACATGCGCCCTGCATTCATAACATTGTGAGGGCCTGCTATAATTTGCGCGCCTAGCTTTTGCGCCTTAATTGCACATGTATCAACATCATCTACTGCAATATAGGTAAGCCAGTAGCTAGGTGTGGAATCGTCCACTTGCTCTTTAGGCATTTGGTACATGGCAGCAATATCGTCACCTTGCTTTTGAAGCATTGTGTAATATTCATCTTCGCCAATTGGCTGGTCGTCATTCCCCCATTCAAACAACGAGGTATAAAAAGCTTTTCCATCTTTCCAATTATGAGTACACAGTTCAGCCCAGCAAAATATACCTTGCGGATAATTATTTTTATTATTCATCGCCCATTTCCTGTTGTAAATTTAAGCTATTTTTAGCTTAGGCTAATAGTCTATAAGAGTCGATAGCTATTCAATGAATAGACATGTCTTTACTGAGTTTTAGCGTATAGTCATATTCCCTTCTATGAAAAAACAGCGCTCAAATATTAAACTATAGATATTCAGAGGTTCTTAAACCGCTGGCTTCTACTCGGGGTTGATACTAACTCAGGCTACTTAGCTTACATTAACACCGAGCAGCTAAAAGCTGATAGCTAATCACTTTTCTTCAAGCATTAAAAAACCCGAGACTAAGCTCGGGTTTTTTTAATGCTTAACGCATTACAACAGTTGATTACTCAACGATAGTTGCAACAACACCAGCACCAACAGTACGGCCACCTTCACGGATAGCGAAACGAAGACCTTCGTCCATCGCGATTGGCGCGATTAGAGTTACTGTCAT